>JACVJG010000329.1 GCA_015711875.1 Candidatus Solincola jinzensis
GGTAGTCTTTTACCTGTGATGCCCGTGAGGGCGCCGGTCATGGCAAGAGAAGGCGGGGGGCGCGCAGCCGAGCCCGCTCACGGAATCGGGGGAGGTGCGTAATTGAGGATCGTGGTTACGGGAGGCGCCGGTTTCATCGGCTCCAACCTCGTGGATACCCTGCTGCGTGAAGGGCACACGGTGACGGTGGTGGACAACCTGTCCACCGGCAGATTCGAGAACCTCTACAACGTCAAGGACGCGGCGAAGGAGAACCGCTTCAGCTTCCTGCACGTGGACATACGCGACGACGCTCTGGTGGCGGCCTTCAGGGGCAAGGAGCAAGACGCCGTCATCCACCTGGCGGCCCAACCGGACGTGAGGGTCTCGGTGAAAAACCCCGTCCTGGACGCGGACGTTAACGTCCTCGGCACCCTGAACGTCATCCAGCTCGCGGTGGAGAACGGCGTGAAGCGCTTCATCAACACAAGCTCAGGGGGATGCGTGTACGGCGAGCCGGACGCGATCCCCGTTTCCGAGGATGCCCCCAGGCGCCCCGATTCCCCCTACGGCGTGAGCAAAAACGTGGCCGAGGAATATATCCGGTATTACGAGCGCAACCGCGGCATATCATGCTGCACCCTGGCCCTGGCCAACGTGTACGGGCCGCGTCAGAACGCCTTCGGCGAGGCCGGGGTGGTGGCCATTTTCATCGGCCGCATCCTGGCCGGGGAGGAATGCGTCATCTACGGGGACGGCGAGCAGACGCGCGACTTCGTGTACGTTGACGACGTCATCGACGCCTACCGCGCCGCCCTCACCCGCGGGGAGGGCGAGTTCCTGAAC
Source organism: Candidatus Solincola jinzensis (assembly GCA_015711875.1). The sequence goes on from JACVJG010000329.1 coordinate 826, forward strand.
ATCGGTACGGGGGTGGAGACCTCCGTCAACGCCCTCTACCGGGAGATCGCCGAGATCATGGACTGCGACCTGCCTCCCGCCTACGCGGGGGCGCGCGAGGGGGAGCTGGACCACATCGCCCTGGACGCCTCCAAGGCCGCCCGGGTGCTGGGGTGGAAACCCTCCACCACCCTGCGCGAGGGCCTGGAGCGCACCGTGGAATGGTACCGGCAGAACCTGCGGAGGTAACCCTTGCCCTTCACGGACATCCATTCCCATATTTTACCTGGTTTCGACGACGGCGCCCGTGGTGAGCCCGAGTTCATCGCGATGGCGACGGCCGCCAGCGCGGCCGGCACCTCGCGCATGGTCGCCACGCCCCATTGCGACCTCGACAGCGATCCCGCGGTCATCGAGCGCGTGGCCCCGGCGGTTGCAAGCCACGCCGCCCTCCTGCGCGCCCAGGGGATAGCTTTGGAACTGCTCCCGGGCTTGGAGGTGCGCGTGAACTCGGGGCTCTACCGCGCCGCCGAGGAGGGCAGTCTGGGGGAACTGCGCCTGGGGGGGCGGGGGGAACGGGGCTACATCCTCACAGACCTCCCCCCCATAGACATGCCCACGGCCACCGCGGATATCCTCTTCCAGGTGCAGCTGCGGGGATTCACCCCCATCCTGGCCCACCCCGAGCGCAACCGTTACCTTTGCTCCCGCGTCGCGCTGGTGAGGGAGATGGCGGAACGCGGCATCGTCATGCAGGTGAACGCGGGGAGCCTGGAGGGCCTATACGGCAGGTCCGCCGCTCGCTGCGCCTTCACGCTCCTGGAGCAGGGCCTGGTGGGCATGGTGGCCTCTGACGCCCACGCCCCCACGGGACGCGGCCCCGACCTCTCCGGGGCGGCGCGCCTGCTCTCCGCCCGCCTCGGGGAGGAGGCGGCGCGCGCCCTTCTGGAGGAAAACCCCGGCCTCGCGCTGGCGGGAGAGCCGCTGCGGGAGATCGTCGTTAAGGCTCCGCGCCTCGGCCTCAAGGCGCGCCTCTCCCGCCTGGCACGCGGCTGAAGGGAACGGCACGCGAATCCCTTCCGAGTCCGTTTCGCCCGAAACCCGACCCGCGCCACCTGCCTCTCCCGCCCATCACCATGGATCAACCGGGCATCTACGCATGCCCGCGTTCATAGAGTAACGCGCTCGAGGCCAGGCGATCGTCGGGTCCTCCTCCCGGATCGCCCGGAAACTCCGACTCATATCTGTTTTCCTCGCCTATGGTCCCCGTAAAAGGGGGCAACGTCCCCCGAGTGACGGCGAGGAGGCGTCGTTTTCGCCGCGTTCCGCGCGATTGTGAAAAAGGGCGTAATAAACGGCGCCGCTTGGGGATATAATCGTTTGCGTATCTTGTAGGCGCGCTCCCCATACCGGCACATGCGACGGGGAGACAAAGGCGGAGGTCACCCCGCGGGAGACCGCGGAGGCATGACTGGAGGCGTTTATGACCCCGAAATGGGACTGGGTTGACAGGTTCAGGCGGGAGCCCCGCCGTTCCGGCATTTTTCTGGACTTCGACGGCACCATAAGCGACATCGCGCCCTCGCCGGGCGGCGCGAGGCTGCATCCCCGTGCCGCCGAGATCCTCCCCGAGCTGGCACGGCGCTACCCCATGTGCGTGATGTCCGGCCGCCGCGTGGCAGACGTGGCCGCCCTGGTGGGCCTGCCTCATATCCATTACGTGGGGATCCACGGCATGGAATGGATGGAGGACGAGGCGCGCCTCGACCCCCTGGTCCTTCCCCACCTTCCCACCCTGGAACGCGCGCGCCGCGAGCTGGCGACCGCCCTCGCCGGGATTCCCGGAGTGGAGCTGGAGGACAAGCTGGCCTCGGTCACCGTGCACTTCCGCCACGCGCCCTCAGAAGAGGACGAGGCGCTGCGCCTCGCCGAGGGGCTGGCGGACGCCCTGGGCTTGAGGGCCAGGCGAGGGCGCATGAGCGTGGAGCTCAGGCCGCCGGTGGATATAGACAAGGGCACGGTGCTCATCCGCCTGGCCTCGGCATGGAAGCTGCGGCGCGCCCTCTACGCGGGGGACGACCTCACCGACGTGGATGGCTTTCGGGGCCTGCGTTACCTCATGAAGGAAGGAGGCTTCGAGGGCATAGCCATCGCCGTCCTCTCCCCGGAGACGCCCATCGAGCTGGAGGCGGTCGCCGACCTGGCCGTGGAGGGCCCGGACGGGCTCCTCGACCTCCTCTCGCGCCTTTAGCGCGGGCTGTCCCCTCGTGTCTCGCTCCCCGCATCCATGGCCTGGAATCCCGCGCGAGGCTTGCCTCACCCCCGGTAAACAGGTCCCGGCGCTTGCGCCTGATCATGTGGCTTGAGGACGGCCTGCCTAAATCACGCTTTCGCAACCATGAAAAAGGGTTCAGGCTTTCACCTCCGCATATGGGGGATGCGCCCCCAAACGCCGGTGGACACCTTGCAAGGCGGCAACGGGCTCCAGGCACTCTTTCTCATGGTTCGTTGTCCGGCAAAGCGCCGGCCCTCATGCTGCTCCTCACCCGGGGAAAGGGCCTCGGAGCCTGTTCCCTCGTCCCGTCCCTCGACTCAGCGTTTCAGGTTCCCTTGCAGGGAGGCGATGATACGCTCCGCCTCCGCCTCGATGCTCTCGAGCAGCTCCTCCACGCCGGGTATGCTTTCTATCCTCCCCGCCACCTCGCCGCCGAAATAGATGGACCATTCCGGGTCCCCGCCCTCTATGGAAAGGGCGATGCCCTTGGTCTCCAGCATCACGCCCTCGTTGTATCCCTGCTCGAACCCCCCCTTGAGCAGCTCGTGCAGCCTCACCGCCACCTCGTTCCTGAGATAGCGGGCTGGCCCGAAGATGGAAATGCCTACCAAGGTGTCCATCTCGCTGCTCTCCACCACCTTGTTCTTCCATAGCTGGTGGAAGTCGCTCTCGCGGGTGGCGATGAAACGCGTGCCCATCTGCACCCCGATGGCCCCCAGGGCCAGCGCCGCCACCAGGCTCGCGCCGTCGCAGAACCCGCCCGCCCCCACCACGGGTATGTCAACCGCCTTTATCACCGCGGGGAGGAGGACCATGGTGTGAATGGGCTCGAAGGCCACGTGCCCGCCGCCCTCTCGCCCCGAGGCGATGACCACGTCCGCCCCCGCGCTCTGCGCCTTGAGGGCGTGGTATACGGAGGGAGCCACGTGAAACCACAGCGCGCCGCTCTCCTTGATGGCCTCGCCCCAGGGAGTGGGGTTTCCCGCGGAGGTGATGATCACCTTAAGGCGCGAGGCCACGTCCTCGTCCTCCCTGCGGGCGTCGGACACCGCCTTGATCAGGCCCTGTATCTGTTCCTTGAACTCCATGGCCAGGGGGATGTTGGCACCGAACACCCCT
>JACVJG010000330.1 GCA_015711875.1 Candidatus Solincola jinzensis
CCCGTTTCCAGGCCAGGGCAACCGGCTCCGCCAGGCGGCCAGGTCCAGACCGCAGCGCCGATGTCGGCTGCCCTCGCCGGCGAACTCGTGGCCTGAAGGCCCGTTTCCAGGCCAGGGCAACCGGCTCCGCCAGGCGGCCAGGTCCAGGCCGCAGCGCCGATGTCGGCTACGGCGGGGCTGCCGCACAGGGGCTGTGGCCCGGTCCAGCTCGCCGCGCAGGATCTCCAGCCGCGCCCTCGGCGCCGGCCGGAAACCAGGCCCCACAGCCCCGGCCGGCCCACAGCACCGCCCAGGCGCCTCAGGCCAGGGCCTCAACCATCGGTGCCCCGGCGCACACCCCCCCTCCTCCAGCACCCTGGCCCGCTGCCTGATCTCGCGCTCAGGGCGCCGGCGTGCCCTGGCCTGGGTTTCCAGCACCTGGGAAAGGGTGCGCAGCACGATGGAATCGTAGCGCTTGCCGCGCTCCAGCCCCATCTCCTCCAGGGCCTCCCGCTGTGTCAGCTTGCGCCTGGGGTGGTTGGTGAGGACGTCGAAATCGCTCACCACTCCGATTATCTTCGACCCCACCGGAATCCTCGCCGCCCCGCCCTCTTCCTCAGGTGCGGGATGCGAATAGCGCACGATGTGCGCTATGGCGCGCAGCCGCGGAACCCCTTCCAGCACCTCCGCCCCCCTCTCCGCGTGCCCCCGCGCCTCCTCGTCGCCCTCATGCTCGATGCGCCCGATATCGTGCAGGGCGGCGGCATAACGGATGTTGCGCGTCTCCTCGGCCGAAACCCCCATCTCCCGCGCCACCTCTGCCGCCAGGTTGCTCACCCTTCCGGAATGTCCCGGCATGCCACGCGCCAGATCAAAGGCGTCGCCTATGATGCGCATGGTCTGGAAGTAGCGCTCGTCCAGTTCCTTGTCGCGGTTGGATTCCATGCGCACCAGGAGCAGGGGAGCCAGGAAAATGAGGAAATTAAACCAGGGCAGGCGGGGGAAATAGAGGGCCGTGAGCGCGCCCGCGCCGGTTATGGCGAGGTAGGCGGGGAAGGTCTGGCGTATATGCTGTGGCAGGATCACCCGCCAGTTGCCGGCCAGCAGGAGCCCCGTTTCCACCGAAGAGGTCACCACCTCCCCGATGTAGAAGACCAGGGACATGAGCAGAAAAGCGGCCGGAAAGACCAGGGCGCGGTGGAGCACCACCGGGTTGAAATAGGTGAGGTATACATTGCCATCGGGCAGGTTTCCGAAATAGGCCGGGTAGGGGTTCCAGGCCATCTCCCATCCCGCGAAGGCCACCAGGCGATAGGCGAGCCCCGCCAGGGCGACTATGTAGGTGCGCTGGATGATATGCAGGAAGTCGCTCTCGCCCGAGCGCTGCAGGCGTGAGAAGGCTCGCCCCACCAGGCTGCCGAGCAGGAAGATGAACACGGCCTCCGGAAGCGGGCGTATGGCGATCACGCAGAGGATGGCCGCCATGCCCAGGCGAAGCGGCCTTCCCCACGGGAACTGAATCCTCCAGGCCTCGAAAAAGGCCAGGATGGCGGCCAGCCCGAAGGTGCGCGCCGGGTCTATGTCCCCCCATTTCACGAAGGGAGCGCAAAGCACGACCACCGCCAGGAAGAGCAGCACGGAGAGGGCGCGGAGGGCCTTGAGGCTCTTTTCGTTCATCGCCCTTCCCCTTCCTCCGTGGCGGCCCCTGTATCTCCCGCCGTCTCCCCGCCTGAGGCCGTCCTGCCTTCCTCTTCCTCCAAACGGCGCAGGGCTTCCCGCTCCAGACGCTCCCGGGCCTCCCGCCGCTCCCGCAGTATCTCCTCACGGCGTCTTGTCCTGCGCTTGCGCTCCCCCTCCCCCCTGGTAGCGCCCTTCCTTTGCGGCCTTTCCTGAAGCGCCGGCGCGCCCTCATCGCGAACGGCAGCCGGTCGCGCTGTTCCGCTCTTCCCCGCTGGTAGGCCCTCTGCCTCCTGCATGGAGGCGATGAACTGTTCTACGATCTCCGCGTCGAACTGTCGCCCGGCGTTCTCGCGCAGCTCGGCGAGCGCCGCCTCATGGGTCTTGGCCTCTCTCCAGGGGCGGGGATGCACCATGGCGTCATAGGCGTCCGCCACCGCCAGGATGCGGGCGGAAAGAGGGATGGTCTCTCCCTTGAGGCCGTCTATGTAGCCGCCGCCGTCGTAGTACTCGTGGTGGTGCCTCACCGCCTCCGCCATGTCCGCTAGGTACGAGACCTCCTCCAGCCTGGCCGCTCCCTCCAGGGGATGCGACTTGACGCGCTCGAACTCCTCGGCGCTCAGGGGCGCCCTCTGCAGCAGTATCTCGCGCGGTATGGCCGGACGCCCGAGGTCGTGCAGCAGAGCGGCGTGCCGCAGGCGGTTGACCTCATAGACGGGAAGCCGCATCCTCGTGGCGATGCGGGCCGCGTGTTCCGCGACCCTCACCGCGTGGCCGTCCAGGTAGGGCTCTCGCCTTTCTAGGTGGGTCACGAGCGTCTCTATGCTGCGGTCGTACGATTCCAGCAGCGCGATGTTCTTTCCGCTGAAGTACCAAGCCACCCCCAGTATGGCCGTGAGGGCGATGACCGCGAAGAGGCCGCGCAGGGATTCCGCCACCGACCCCAGTATGACCTGGTTTCCCCCCGCGTCCAGCAGCGGTCTCCCCTCCAGGTCAAGGGCGACATGAAAGGCGTTCTGGGCGTAGATCACTCCCATGCCCAGGCCTATGAGGGCGTAAAGTAACTGGTTGGGAAGCAGGCGCAAGGCATCGCTCAACAGAAAGCGCATGGGCTCCACGCCGTCACGCCAGCGCAGCACCACTGACATGGCCAGGGCGTTCAGCGCCCAGAAGACCCCCGCCGCCGCCAGCAGCGGCAACAGAGAGCGCATGGCTCCTGAAAGCGAGAAAGCCCTTGACGCTCCCCCCAGGGCATGATAGACGGCGGACGAGGCCCAGGCGCAGACGGCATAGATGGAACCAGCGAGGGCCGGCCCCCAGGGCTCCAGGCGGCGCTCGAACATGCGCAAATGGAAAGCGCCGCACAGGGCCACCAGCATGGCAGAGGGGGTGTTCAAGGAGGCAATAGCGGCGAAGATTACGATGATGCCGTAGGTGGAGCGCCCTCCCGAGGCCATCTTCTCCCCCAGGGTCTCGCAAACCACCAGCAGGGCGCCTAGCACAACCACCGAGAACCAGTACACGGGCATGTCCCCTGCCAGGGTGAGAAAGAGCACGACCGCCAATGAGCCGGCCAGTCCTGCCGCCGCCAACGCCTTCACCTTGATGTCCATGAGGTCTCCCGATCCCGCGGCGGCCCCTCAGGGACGCATGGTGGCGCCCCGCCTGATGACGTAGTCCAGCACCTGGCGCACCATATCCAGGAGCTTGCGCATATCAACCTCCCGGCTCGATCAAACCGTAGTTCCCATCCTTTCTTCGATAAACCACGTTGGTCTCCTCCGTCTCCGCGTTTACGAAGACGAAGAAATCGTGTCCCACCAGGTCCATCTGCAGGCAGGCCTCCTCGGGGGTCATGGGCTTGAGGGGAAAGCTCTTGGTCTTAACGATCACCGGCTCCGCTTCCTCTTCCTCCCCCTCCACGGCCGCCTCCTTCATGGGGTTCCTGGCATGGTGAGAACGGTCGATGAGCTTTTTCTTGACCTTGCGCGCCTGGCGTTCCAGCTTGTTCGCCACCAGGTCTATGGCCTGGTACATATCCGTAGCCGACTCCTTTGCTCTGATCACGGGCCCGCTGGAGAATATGGTCACCTCGACCACCTGGTTCTCGGATATCTTGGGGTTTTTCTCCACACTCATCTCGATCTCGGTCTTGGTGATGCGATCCAGGTATTTTTCCACCTTGCCCACCTTCTCCTGGGCGTATGAGCGCAGGGCGTCCGTTACCTCCAGGTTTTTACCCTTGATGATCATCTGCATGTTCCTCGCTCCCTTCCTCTCAGCGAAAAAACCCATACCAGGTCGCTCGCGGTATGGGCCTTCATCGAGACCTTTATATGAGGCTGGTCCATGCTCGGGCTTAGGCCCGGCTTCCCTGTTCCGACTCGCATTAGCCTAACACACCAGCGGTCCCATGCCAACATGCGGCGGAAAGGGGAAGGCTTCTTGACCCGGCTGACCTGGTCTTTGCCCCCACACTCGCCTGCTGAACGGCTCGCAGAGGGCGGGTTCTTCTCCGGAAAGATCCC
>JACVJG010000331.1 GCA_015711875.1 Candidatus Solincola jinzensis
GATAGTAGGAGTATTTGTGGTTGACGCGGTTGCGCGTGCGCTCCCGGCGCGTGGGCCGCGGGTTATGCCCCGAGGCGTGCAGGGTGTACTCCTCGAACATGCAGGAGTCCCACATGCGGCAGCGGCGCCCCTCGCCGCCCTCGTCCACCTCGTCCTGGATGTCGAAGCAGTGGCAGGTGGGGCAGAGGAAGGTGCAGATACCGCAGCCCAGGCAGGCGGCGGACACGCGCTTCCACAGCTCGTTCTCCCACAGCCCCGGCAGCTTCTCCGGGATACCCTCGGTGTTGATGGAGCGGCGGATCTTGCCCTCGGCCTCTTTGGCCATGCCCTCCGCCTTTTTCTCGTCGTCGGCGGGGGCGTCCTCGAGATTAGAGGAGAGGGTCTCCTCCAGCTTCTTGCCCTTGTCGGTGAGGGCCTGCACCAGGAAGTGGTCGCCCATGTCCGTCAGCAGCACGTCCAGGCCCTCGGTCCCGAAGGGAGCCCCTCCCACCGAGGTGCAGAAGCAGTTCACCGAGGGGGGCTCCACGCAGGCCATCCCCACCAGGGTGGTTAGCTCGCGGCGCTTGAGGTAGTAGGGGTCCTCGTAATCCCAGGAGAAGAGCTTGTCCACGATGGACATGGCCCGCGCGTCGCAGGGCCGCAGCCCGAAGATGACCGTGGTCCCCTCCTCCTCCACGTTCTTCTCCTTTAGCTCGGGGCTTCCCACCAGGAAGCGGAAGAGGGTCTCCGTCTGGGGGAAGGCGAACTTCTTGGGAGGGACGGTGGAGTTGCCGTAGTCCAGGAAGGCCTCTTCCGGGTCCCCTATCTGCTTGAACACGACGACCTCGTCGGACTTGGCGGGCGCGACGAGGCGGAACTTGGAGAGCTCCTTGAGGGCTTCTCCCACCTTATCCTTGCTCAGTTTCTTTACTGCCATGGCACCCACCTCTTAGAGTATGAAGTCCTCACGGTCGTCCACCTTGAAGGTCGAGAGCAGCGGCGGGTTCTCGACGCTGGTGCCCGGCTCGTAGTCGTAGAGCTCCTCCACGTCCTTGTAGAACTTGCGGTTGAGCTCCATGAGCGGGATGTCCACGGGGCAGACCCGCTGGCACTCGCCGCACTGTATGCAGCGCCCCGCCAGGTGGTAGGCCCGGGAGATGTGGTAGGCCGTGTTCTCGCTGATGTCCACGCTGCGCCGCATCCACTGGGGGTTGAGCCGGTCCAGCACGCAGTCCTCGCAGTAGCACATGGGGCAGACGTTGCGGCAGGAGTAGCAGCGTATGCAGCGGGAGAACTTCTCCTCCCAGTACGCCCACTTCTCGGCCGCCGAGCGCTTCTCCAGCGCCTCCACATCCGAGTAATCGTCGTCAGCGAAGCGCTCCACCACCTCGTCCAGCAGCTCGTCGTAGACCAGGGGGGTGGGGTAGCGGCAGCGCAGGCACTTTTCCGCCACCAGCTCCTCTTTGGGCACCTCTTCCCTGGTGCCGTTGAAGGATAGCACGAACTTGTCGCCCTCCAGGGCGATCTCGCCGCGCTCGAGGACGTTGGGGAACCTGGCCTCCACCTTGGCCATGTCCACCACCCCGGTGCAGGGGATGCCCAGCACCAGGATGCGGTCGCGGTCGTAGGCCTTCTCCTCCATCTGCTGCACCAGGGCGCGGGAGTCGCAGCCCTTGACCATCACCGCCACCTTGCGCAGGTCGGGCTCCTCGCCGCGTGGCACCGGCAGCTTCTCCTCCAGCACGATGTAGGAGGCGAGGTTGTTCACGCAGGCGGGCGTGAAGATGAGCTCGTCCACCTCGTCCGGGCCCTGGACGAATGCGGGGCGCGCCCGGAAGCCGTAGGTCCCGGGGCGGTACCCGATGAGCATCCTCACGTCGTCCCTGGAGACAACCTCCTTGGCCTTCTCTCTGAGTTTGTTAAGGTCTACCAATTTAACTGCCTCCGTTTGAACTGGTCCATGGGCCCGACTTCCTTCACGCCCTTCACGACCTCCTCGATGACCTCCTTCCACTTGGCGCCCTCGGAGGCCGAGACCCAGCTCATGCGCACCCTCTGGGGCTCAATGCCCAGGTACTCCAGGAAGTTGCGCATGAGGTTGAAGCGGCGCCTCGCGTAGTAGTTGCCCTGCATGTAATGGCAGTCGCCGGGGTGGCACCCGGAGATGAGCACCCCGTCGGCGCCCTGCTGCAGGGCGTTCATCACGAAGAGGGGATTGACCCTGCCCGAGCACATGACCCTGATGACCCGCACGTTGGACGGGTACTGGATGCGCGAGGTGCCGGCCAGGTCGGCCCCGGCATACGAGCACCAGTTGCACAGGAAGGCCACGATGTTGGGCTCGAAATCGCTGTTTTCCGCCATTTTCTATTTCACCCCCAGGGCCTTGATCTGAGGCAGCAACTGCACGTCCTTGAAGGAGCGTTGCTGTATGGAGCCGGAGAGGCAGGCCGCCGCGCAGGCCCCGCATCCCTTGCACAGGGCCTCGTTGACCCGCGCCACCTTCACCGGCCAGCCCATACGGTTGATCTCCACCAGCTCGATGGCCGTGAAGGGGCAGAGCTCCACGCAGAAGCCGCAGCCCCGGCAGGTCTCCTCGTTGACCACCGAGGTCTGGGCCTCCACCTTCACCTTACCTGAGGCCATGGGGATCATGGCCGCCGATGCCGCGCCCTTGGCCTGGGCCACGGCGTCGGGGATGTCCTTGGGGCCCTGGCACACGCCGGCCAGGTACACGCCGTCGGAGGCGGTGTCCACCGGGCGCAGCTTGGGGTGCGCCTCCAGGTAGAAGAGGTCGGAGGACTGCGAGAGCTTGAGCAGGTCGATGATCTCACGGTTGTCGGAGCGCGGGCAGAGCCCCACCGAAAGCACCACCATGTCCGTCTCGTGCTCCAGGGGGGTGGCGGTTAGGGTGTCCTCGGCCCGCACGATGAGCTTGTCGCCCTTCTTGTAGATCTCCGAGGGGTTGCCGCGTATGTACTTCACGCCCTCGCGGCGCACGCGGTCGTAGAACTCCTCGAAGCCCTTGCCGAAGGCGCGCACGTCCATGTAGAAGACGGTCACCTCGCAGTCGTGGCCGACCTTGTCCTTGACCAGGTGAGCAAGCTTGGCGGTGTACATGCAGCACACACGCGAGCAGTACTCGTTGCCCACGCTCTTGTCGCGGGAGCCCACGCACTGGATGAAGGTGACGCTCTGGGGCACCTTTGGGGCTTCCTCCTCACCCTCCTTCTTCTTCTTTTTCTTGCCCCGCTCCAGCATGACCACCTTGCCGCCGGTGGGCCCGGAGGCGTTGACCATGCGCTCGAACTCCAGGGCGGTGAGCACGTTGTCATACACCCCGTAGCCGTACTCCGGCTTCAGGCGGGCATCGAAGACGTCGTAGCCGGTGGCCACGATGATGGTGCCCACCTTGAACTCCACGATCTCGTCCTCGAGGTCGAAGTTGATGGCCCCCGCCTGGCAGGCGTCCTTGCATTTGGGCGATTCGCCGCACTTCCCCTTGGAGAGGAAGAGGCAGTTCTCCTTGTCGATGGTGTACTTGGCGGGAACCGCCTGCGGGAAGGGCAGATAGATGGCGCCCCTCATGCCGATGCCCTCGTCGAACTCGTTGGGGATGCGCCCCGCCATGCGGCACTCTTCCGCGCAGGCTCCACACCCCGTGCACTTGTCCATGTCCACGAAACGGCTCTTCTTTCGCACCTTGATGTCGAAGTTGCCGATGTAGCCGCCGATCTCCTCCACCTGGGAGTAGGTCATGAGCTCGATGTTGGGATGGTTGGCCACGTCTACCATCTTGGGGGTGAGGATGCAGGCGGAGCAGTCCAGGGTGGGGAAGGTCTTGTCGAGCTGGGCCATGTGCCCGCCCACGGTGGGGCTCTTCTCCACCAGATAGACCTTGAAGCCCGCGTCGGCGATGTCCAGGGCGGCCTGGATGCCGGCGATGCCCGCCCCGATGATGAGGCAGGAGGGCTCCACGTCCACTTCCTTCACGTCCAGGGCCTCCAGCCTGCGCGCCTTCACCACCGCCGCCTCCACCACCCGCTTGGCCTTCTCCGTGGCGGCGATGGGGTCCTCGTGCACCCAGGAGCACTGCTCGCGGATGTTGGCCATCTCCAGGAAGTAGGGGTTGAGGCCGCCGGAGAGCAGCGTCTTGCGGAAGGTGGGCTCGTGCATGCGCGGCGAGCAGGAGGCCACCACC
>JACVJG010000332.1 GCA_015711875.1 Candidatus Solincola jinzensis
AGGTCATGACCGCCTCATGCGAGCGGAAACCGAAGTCCCGGCGCAGCATGCCCAGGAAAGCCTCGCGAGTTGGGCCTATTTTATTGCCCCGGCGCACCGAGGTGTCCACCACCATGAGGTCGTCCTTGAAGTAGCAGGCGGGATAGACGCCGTAAGCCGCGTCCATGAAGACGTGGAAGACACCCGGCTCCAGGTCGGTGTCGCAGCGATGGTACTCGTGCCTCACGCATATATAGGGCGCCCCAGCGGTGAAGCCGGGGTCGATCCGCCTCGCCACCATGGAGAGGCCCCCGTCGGCGGCGATGAGCGCCCGGGCGGAGAGCTTGGCCTCCTTTCCGTCCCTGGCGCAGACCACCTCCACCCTGTCACCCCATTCGCAGAAATCCACCAGCCTCGTCCCGTCCCATATCTCCGCTCCCGAGACCTCGCAGAGCCAGCGGTCGAAGCGGTCTCGCCACACGCTCAGCCCGTCCTCCTCGACCTCCAGGAAAAAGTCCCGGCTGAGGTAGAGCTTGATCTTGCGCACCTCGAAGGGGCGGCACTTCACTCCCTCGGGGATGGGCGGGTAATGGGCGTCCAGGAACTCCCTGGCCTCCTTGAAGAGATATCCGGCGCAAGGCTTGAACCGCGGCATCCTCTTTCTCTCCAGCAGCAGGACGCGCAGCCCTCCCACTACCGCCGCCCTGGCCGCCGCCGCGCCCGCCGGCCCTCCACCGACCACCACGGCGTCGTAATCCGTTTTCAGCATCCCCGCGACCTCCTCCCCGCGACTAGCGCGTCGGAGCCGTAGCAGGCCCGCGGCGGGCCGCTCCCAGACGCTCTCGTCTCGACCTTCAAGAAATATCCGACTGCCGCCACCGGGGGCCTGGAGTCATCCTTGGCCCGTCTAACTTCTTCCCCCTGTGCACGCTCCCCTTCTTTCATTGGTAGAACACAGATATCAGCCACTCGCGCCCCCTCCCGGTCACCTTGGACTTCTCCATGTCCCTGCGATAGACAGCGGCATATGGAGTCGCGTTGTGGGGGAAACGTTTTCGTGCCCGGCTCCATCAGGCAAACCTAATCTACCACAATGTCTACCACAATGCGGCGGGTTCCGCGCCCCGTTTCGCGCGTGTCGCCGGTATCCCCGCCCGGCCTGATCCTCAAGGCCGACTCCGGTTTCCGCGTCACGGGCCGCTACGGGCCTCCCGAGCGGTCGCGGTGATCACGGCATGGGTCGCGGTCGCGCGCCGGCTGGAATAAGCGGAAATGGTTGGAAATCCTTTGCATCGTGCCGCATGCGGCGAATAGGGAACGGGCCGCGGTGATATCCCCCCCTGCGACATCCTGCATGATAGACTTCTATGGCTTGTGCCTGTGCACCGAAGCCAGCATAGCCTTGACGTTCTCCGGCTTGGCGTCCGCCGGTATGGTGCAACCGGAGCTGAGGATGAAACCCCCGTCCGCGCCCAGCTCCTGGATGAGCCTGCGGCAGTATTCCTCGACCTCCTCCGGCTCCCCCAGCTTGAGCAGAGCTGCGGGCACGTCGCCCATGATGCACATGTGATCCCCCAGGACCTCCTTGGCTTTGAAGATGTCCGAGCTGCCGTCCAGGTTGAGCACGCACTTTCCCCGCGGAAGGTTCCTCAGGTAGGGGAAGAAGGTCGTCCAGTCGCTGTCGAAATGCAGCAGCGGGGTGACGCCCCTGCGCACCCAGAACTCGCACATCTCCTGCCATTCGGGAAGGGCGAACTCCTCGAACTGCTTGGGGCTGAGGAAGGAGGCGCTGGTCCTGGTGCCCCCCATGAACACCCGCTTCAGGCCGCTAATCCTCACCATCATCGCCCCCTGCATCTGCATGGTCTTCATGAGGGCGCGGCTGGCCGCCTTGACCTCCTCGGGACGGCGGAAGAGGTCGAGGATGAAGTCGTTGAAGGAGCGCATGAAAAGGGATATGTACTCCATGGGGGTGAAGACGATGTTGAAGGCCACCATGGACTCCACTCCCCTGCGCTGCCAGCGCTTCACGGAGCGCCTGACCTTCATGATGTCCCTTCCCGCCCCCGCCATGACCTTGAGAAACCCGGCCGGGTTCCCCATCTCCGGGGTGCTCAACTTCATCTTGTCCAGTATCCAGCGCAGCGGGCCGCGGTCCTCGATGAGGCGATATTCCTCCGGCTCCATCACCGTCTTCTCCACGAACTGGAACTGGCCGTCCAGCGGAACCCCTCGCACCCCAGGCATGACGGGAGGGGTGGGAAAGATCACTTGCATGACACGGCCCAGCCCGGCGTAGGACAGGTTCTGCCCGTCGATGGGGCCGAGGTCGCGCAGGGTCTTCTCCAGCGCCGCGTCCGCCTTCCCGATGTCGAAAAACATCTCGTGCTGGGTGATGCCGCCGTAGCGCCCGGCGAAGAAATCGATTATGGGCACCACCGGCACGCGGTCCGGCTTGCCCAGGCGGATGGCGGTCTCGATGCGTTCACGCGCGTCCATTTCCCATTTCCTTCCTCTCGCCCGCGCCGAGCTCACGCGCCCAGATAGCGGTTAGCCAGTTTCACCGCCTGGGAGGCGTCTTCCCCGAAGGCGTCGGCCCCCGCGTACTCCACCACCTTCTCGTTCACCGGCCCGCCGCCGAGTATCACCCTCACCCGGTCGCGCAAGCCGGCCTTCGCCACCGCCTCCACCGTCTCCTTCATGGAGTCGAAGGCCAGGGTGAGCAGGCCTGATAGGGCCAGAAGGCGCGCCCCCGTCTCCTCCAGCTTCCTCACGAAAGACTCGGGGGCCACGTCCACACCCAGGTCGTGGACCTCATACCCCTCACACCGCAGCAGGGTGGAGACGATGTTCTTGCCGATATCGTGGATATCCCCTTTGACGGTGCCGAGAACGATGGCCCCCTTGTCGCCCCCCGAGCCCGCGTGCAGGTGGGGCTGGATGAGCTCCACGGCCTCCTTGAATATCTCGGCGGACATGATCAGCTCGGAGAGGAAATACTCCCCCGCCTCGAAGCGCCTCCCCACCTCGGACATCCCCTCCCGCAGCTCTTCCACCAGGGCCAGGGGATCGCCGCCTCCCTGCAGCGAGGCGCGCACCTCCGCCAGCGCCTCGTCCTCCCGAAGCTCCGCCAGCAATACCGCGAGCGACTCGCCCATACGACCTCTCCTTTCCTCCTCCCGCATTACCACGTGCCGCCGGCAAGGCAGCGATACAGGGCTCCTCGCACTACCCGCGGGGCGAGATCTACGTGCCACCTCGATCGTCTTATGACTCCATGCCGTAGAAGGCCTCCGCGAAAACCGTGGCATCAGCGGCGTCGCGGCTCCAGGCGTCCGCCCCCGTCGCCATCATCTCCTCCACCACCGAAAGCGCTTCCTCCTCACGCAATCCCGCGATGGCGTCAAAGAGCCTTTTCTCCATGCCGTATGTCCCCAGTTCCACCACCGCACAGCCGGGCTTCTCCACAAGCCTCCTTCCTGACGCCAACGGGTCCATCTCATCCTCGCTTCTTAAAAAGGACGGGTGAAGGAATGAAAGGCGAACCTGTCTCCCCGGTAGATGATCCATCCCCAGGCCACCCTGCGGTGGTTGGCGGCCCATACCAGCTGCTCCACGCAGAAAGCGGGGGCCCCCTTCTCGGACGCCAGCACCTCGGCCTCACGGGAATCCAGGGTAGTGGCGGTCAAGCTCAGCTCCGACCTCACCGGCATGAACTCGGGGCAGCGGGAGAAAAGCTCCTCCATGCTCCCATGCCCGATCTCCGCCTCCAGAAGAGGCCGCGAGGGATCATAAAGGACGTACTTGCGGTCGAAGGCCAGGGGCTCTCCCGCGCCCTCGAGAACCCTTTCCAGGTAAACGGCTTTATCCCCATTTCGCAAACCCAGTTTCGATGCCGCCGTTTTCCCTACCTCTACCACTCCTGTCCTGAGAAGGCGCGCAGATGAGGGCATGCCTCTGTTCTTCATCTCCTCGTGGAAATCGGGGATGAGAAACACTCCGCCGTCCATTCTGGCCCCCACGACGAAGGTGCCCCTGCCCCTCTCCCGACGCAGCAATCCCTCATCCACCAGCATGGCGATGGCCCTGCGCACGGTCATGCGGCTGAGGTTGAAACGCTCGCACAGCTCCACTTCGGGGACCAGGCGATCACCGGGGCGCAGCTCGCCGTTCATTA
>MU158560.1:0-566 GCA_015711875.1 Candidatus Solincola jinzensis
CCACGCCTCGCTGGGCGCGCCCAACCCCGCCAACCGCTGGTACTTCGCCGAGGGCTCCACCGGCTACGACGAGCGCGGCGGCTTCGAGACCTGGATCACCGTGGCCAACCCCGGTGATTCCGCCGCCACCGTGGCCCTCACCTACCTGACCCCCGAGGGGGATGTGGAAGGCCCTTCCATAGACCTGGGGGCGGGCAAGCGCTGGACGGTGGACGTGGGGGAAACCGTCCCCGGGGAGTGGAGCGTGGCCACGGTGGTGGAGAGCACCGCCCCGGTGGTGGCGGAGCGCTCCACCTACTGGAGCGCCACCGACCCCAACACATACGGCGTCTATTCCATCGGCGTCTACCGCCAGTCCGCCCACGCCTCGCTGGGCGCGCCCAACCCCGCCAACCGCTGGTACTTCGCCGAGGGCTCCACCGGCTACGACGAGCGCGGCGGCTTCGAGACCTGGATCACCGTGGCCAACCCCGGTGATTCCACCGCCACCGTGGCCCTCACCTACCTGACCCCCGAGGGGGAGGTGGAAGGCCCTTCCATAGACCTGGGGGCGGGCAAGCGCTGGA
>MU158560.1:576-4144 GCA_015711875.1 Candidatus Solincola jinzensis
GAGCGCCACCGACCCCAACACATACGGCGTCTATTCCATCGGCGTCTACCGCCAGTCCGCCCACGCCTCGCTGGGCGCGCCCTAGGCACAGGGGGTCAAACCTCGACAGGCTGGCCGGTGATCGAGATCCAGCGAGGGCAGAGCACGCGTTATCCCAGTGTAATACCTGGGGCAAAAAGAGAACCACGGCGTTTTCCGCTGTTCTCGCTCACCCGGTTGAGGCCTGACCGAGACGTAAGATGCCCGAAGGGCGCCGGTTCAGGAACGAACAACGTGCCTGGGGCCTGAAGCTTAATGCGCTGGGTGGGGCCTTACCCAGGTGCCTGGCGGCTCTCGTCAGATATGTGAGCGGAGCGAGCGGATGCCGGGTACGCGGCCCTTGAGCGACCTCTCGCGGTCGTCGATCCCGCCGTAGTAGTGCTCGGGACGGCAGGCCGTGGAGAGGATGGCGCGCTGGGGGCAGTTGTTGAAGCAGGCCCAGCAGCCGATGCAGCTGTCGGAGAAGGCCGGCAGGCCGGCGGCCCCGTCAAGGCTCACCGCCCCTACGGGACATGTCTCCACGCAGACGCCGCAACGGGTGCAAGCTCCGGCGTCCACGGTCCTCTTCCCGAAGCCGTGCGCGAGCACGCCGCGCACCGCGGCAAGGCCCAGGGGAAGGGTAAGGGTGGGCCAGAGGATATGAGGAGCCTGCCTTACCTTTATGCCCTCGCGGTGGCGGTAGGCCTTGTTCACCATCTCCAGGGCGAAAGCGCGGGCTTTCCTGAGTGATCTTTTACGGGGGAACCTCACGTGGTCGTAGAAGAAGCGGTCCAGCCTCCTCCCGATGGGCCAGCTGTCAGGACATGCCAGCATATGGGCGCCGAGGACGGTCATGCCCTTGCGACGCAGCGCCGCGGCCATCATGCGATGCGCGACCCCCGGCCATCCCGCGGCGGTGGTGAATATGAAGGCGGGACGCCCGCGGAGTTTCGGCATATCCTTTATGAAGCGGTAGACGCTGGCCAGGGGGGCGAAGCTCTGCACGGGAGTGGCGAAACCATAGAGGTCATAGCCCTCCAGCCCTTTGCGATCGGCGTCGCGGAACCGCCTGACCTCGCAGCGGTGCCCGTCCTCCTCCAGGGCCTGGCGGATGACCTCCACCCCCAGCTCGGTGTTACCGGTGCACGATTCATAGAGGATCAGCAGGTTCATGTAGCTCCCTCCCCATAACGTTTGTTCGATGAGCGTCGTCTCAGCGGCTCCGCTCCCAGGAACCCGGGTAGGTCCTCATCGTTTTACTCAGGGCGGCGGCGAGCCCAAGCGATCACGATAGTTGCCGGCATGAAAACCCTCCAGGTCATGCCGGCGACATCTCATTCTCTAAGAGAATAACCTCACGGTGATGCCGGAGCTATTACCTCCAGGGCATGCCGGATCGAGAACCCCGAGGTCACCGGCAATATCCCCACGGGGCTTGCCGCCAGCGCCATGCGCTTGACGCAAAAAACCATGATTGTGACTTACCGTCATGATTAAGCGATTATAACACAATTGGGGCTTACGCCCCCGTGTATAGATGCCGGGGAGGACTTCTCTTGGGTCTGACCGGATCGTCGCGTCACACCCCGGCGCTTAAATGCGATGCGTCGTGGGCTGGGGTCAGCGCAGTGGCCTGGGTGGGCAAGAGGTGGAAATCCGCCCCAAAGAGCAAAGCGAGGAAAGAGCGCGAAGAGTCGAAAGAGAAAAGGCCAAGCCGGCCATAGAAGCGCAAGGCCTGGGGATCGCCTGAATCGCCTGAAGCGGTGAGGAACGCTGACGCAAGCCCTCTCGATCGATTAAGACCAGAGCCGCAAGCCCGTTCGATATGCCGCCATGCTGGATAGTTCGGGATGGGGAAGCGCTGTAGCCACGAGCGGGAACGACACGCCCCCTGCCTGGTCACCCTAGATGGGAAGGGGCTGGAGCTTTCCGTCCAGGTCGTATTCGGGCTTGATAGTGAAGAGCACCCACCCGTAGCCGAAGCGGTGGGCCTCGTAACGGGGGTCGCGGTAGAGCTTGGCGATCTCCCACACCAGGGTGCGGCTGGTGAGCGGGTAGCAGTCCAGGAACTTGTTGAGGATAACGTACTCAGCCCCGTAGGTGTTGCCGTCGAACTGGTAGATCTGCTCGCGCTGGGACATGTGAGGAACGATGGGGTCCTGGGCGCACACCGAGGCGTCGCGCGGGATCATGGAGATGATGTCGTATCCTGTTCGCTCCATCCTCGGGTCCAGGTGGTAGAACCAGGGGTTGAAAAGGGTCTTGGCGGAGCGTGAGAAGGTGAAGGGTATCTGCGCCACCAGGATTAACGCGCATATAGTGAGCACCATCCTGCGGTAGTCCAGGAACCTCCCGCGGCGCGCCAGCCAGCGGTGCAGGCGTGGGACGGCGTCCAGGAGGGCGAAGATGAAGATGGGCGCGAAGATGGCGTTATAGTGGCGCAGGATCTCCCAGTGAGGGTAGTAGTTTGAGAGCAGGCGCTCCAGCAGGGCAGGCACGGCCACGATGCTGAACCCACCCAGCAGGGGCAGAAAGAGGAACGGCATCAGTATGAACAGCAGCAACTTGGTCTTGTGGTAGGGCACGAACAACTGTTTCACGCCGTCCCAGGGGTGCGTGACCAGGTACTTGAAGACCTCGATCCAGTTGTCGCCCATGTGGGAGTAGTACTTGAAATAGAAGTAATTGCCGCTCGCGGCGAGGGGGGGCATGATCTGCCTGGTGACGGCGTAGAACCACCCTGCCGCTATGACGCAGGTGGCGGAGCCCACGAACCACCTGCGGCGGAAGATAAGCACGTAAAGCCCCAGGAAAAAGACCAGGAAGGCGGTGGTCTCCTTGACCCAAAGCAGGAAGGGGAGGGTCAGGAGGTAGCCCACCCAGTTGTCACGGTCTATGAAGAAATAGGCGAGGGCGAGAAAAGGCCCCAGGAAGGCCTCGGTATGGAAGTCGAAGAAGATGAGCTCCATGGTGCCCCAGAAAAGGAGGTAGGTGAGGGCGAGGCACATGGCGCAGAAGGAACTCTCGAAGTTTTTCCTCACCACGTAGTATATGGGGATGGCGCCGAGGGCCACCACCACCGCCTGGTAGATGAGGAGCATGCGCGCGTCGGACCAGATCCAGTATGCCGGGACTACCAGGAAGAAGATGGGGTGGAAGTGGTCCCCCCACAGGGACGGCACCATGCGCACGGTGTTGAAGCCGAACTCGAAGCGCGAGAGCTGCCAGACGTGCTGGTCGAAGATGCCCAGGTCCCAGCCGTGCGACTGGAAATTCATGTGCTTGAGCAGGGAGATCATGCTGTAGAGGAGGATGAAGAAGAGCACCACCAGGTAGATGCCGTAGCGGCGCGCCCAGGCGGTGAGGCGCGGGTGCGTCTCCCTGAAGGCGGTGAAGCGCCTCCATACGGCTCGCAGACATCCCATCCGGTTTTACGCTCCTTGTCGCCGGCTCGAGCGAGTTCCCGCAAGGATTTTTACAGACCGCCGGCGCACCGTCAAATGGCGGTCGCAAAGCCGAGCGTATCTATACAAGCCAAGCGCAACGGGAA
>JACVJG010000335.1 GCA_015711875.1 Candidatus Solincola jinzensis
TTAAGTATAATTTTTTCGTATATTAAGAAAAATGTCTTATAAATTCTTCGGGAATAAAAAAGCTATTTTTTTTCTAAAGCTCCTAGGGGGTGGTTTTTTATTTTTAATCATTGCTTTATTAGCCTCATTTATCTATGTGGCCAAAGATCTACCTCGGCCAGAAAGCTTCACCGAAAAATCTTCTATTGAGTCAACTAAAATCTATGATCGCACTGGTGAACACTTGCTTTATGAAATTCACGGCGAAGAAAAAAGAACTTCAATTTCCCTTAAAGATATGAGTGAGTTTGTGAAAGCCGCCACCATCGCCGCATTGTCCGTACAGAGGGTCGGAGAGGGAAAGAGCACTGCAATTCCTCGTTCCTGTCCTTCCTCCTCCATAACCTTTCGAAGACGACGATTGGCTGCTACTCCTCCTCCCACAACGAGCGTTCGATATCCGGTGAGTTCTACAGCCCGAAAGGCCTTCTTCACCAAACTCCGAACCACGCTTTCCTGAAAAGAGGCCGCAAGGTCACAGAGAAGACTTCCATCCATTCTCTCCTCGGGAGAGAGCCGCAGAAAGATCCTGGCTACCGCGGTCTTTAAACCACTGAAGCTAAAATCAAAAGTCTCCTCGTCTTCCAGCCCACTCCTCAGGGGGAACCTTCTCCCATCACCCTTCTCTCCGCCCCGGCCCTTCTTCCCTTTTCCTTATGGTGGCCAGGGAATGCATCTTCTCCCTGCTCTCCCTCCTGCCCTCAGCCGCGATCTCCTCCGCGATGCGGCGCATGCGGAGGTCGCAAGATGCGCACCTCCTGCCCTCGCTGATGGGCTTGCCGCAGATCTCGCAGGAAAGGCTCACCCCGTCTTTTCTCTTGAGCGTGAGGCGCTTCTCGCGCAGCAGTTTCTCCACCAGCTCCAGAGGCTCGCCCAGTCTCTCGGCGAGCTCGATTATGGAGAGGTTGGGTTCTCTCATGAGGATCTCCCTGGCCCTGCGCAAACAGCGGTCCTCGTATTCGCGGCATTCCGGACACAGCTTTATGGAAAGGAAGACGAACAGCTTCCCGCACCTTTCACAGTTGGCCATACCCAAGGCGTACCCACCTCCCCGCGCACAAGATGCCTGCCCTTTCTCTCCGCCCTCCATGCCTCATGCTAACCCGCATCAGGTTTCCCCTCCAGGCGGATGATCCGACAAGCGCTCGCAAAGCGCCTCCGCTATCCCCAGGCAACCCTTTTCGGACAGGGCGCGCGCCAGTTCCCCGCAGGCGTCTATCCCGGTCATCCCGAGCCCCGTGTCTTCCAGCGCCCTGCCAACGCCCGCGGTTTCCAGGATCTGCTTTATGAACAGGGCCTCGAACTCCTCGCACAGCCCGCGCAGAGCTTCACCGCCGGCCGCAGGCCGTTGCCCCGTGGCTCTCGAACTGACGCTCGCGACTCCGGGCGGAATGGCTGAGATCTCCGGGGGCATCTCCGTCAACTCCTCAGGATGTTGTTGGCGACCGCCATGGACTCGTCCGCCGTCTGCACCATCTTGGCGTTCATCTCGTAAGCCCTCAGGGCGGTGATCATCTCCACCATCTCGCGCGCCAGGTCGACGTTGGAACTCTCCACGAAACCCTGCCGCAGCAGACCCGTCCCCGCCTCGCCCGGGAGGGCGGACATCGGCGGCCCCGAGGCCTCCGTGGCCAGCAACACCCCGTCGCCGCGCGCCTCCAGGCCGGCGGGGTTCATGAATCGCGCCAGGACGAGGCGCCCGACCTCCAACACATCTCCCTCGGCCCCGGTGACCGTCACCAATCCCCTCTCGTCCACCTGCAGCCCCGACCACCCTTCCGGCAGCCTCAGAGGAGGCTCCAGATAAAGCCCGTTCGAAAGGATCAGGTTGCCATCCCCGTCCACGCCGAGAAGGCCGGCGCGGGTATACCCCACCCCGCCTCCGGGCAGCCTCACCTGGAAAAACCCCTCGCCGTCAATGGCCAGGCGATAGGGGTCGCCGACGTTTTCCAGCGCTCCCGAGGAAAAGTCCTTCCGCACCTCGCTGACCCCGGCACCCATCCCCGTGAGGATCTCCCCGTTGGGGCCGGGCCGCGCTCCGTAGAGGAGGTCGGTGAAGCGGCTGACGCTGCCCTTGAAGCCAGGGGTGGAGATATTGGATATGTTATTGGCGGTCACGTCCATGGCGAGTTGATGCATGGACATCCCGCTCGCCGCCGTCCTCAAAGCCTGCATCATGGCGCATCACACCTTTCCGACCTGGTCGATGAGCTTCTGTAGGGTACGGTCCTGGGCCTGCAAGATGCGCTGGCCGCTCTCGTAGGCGCGGAAGCACTCGATCATGGACACCATCTGCTCCACCGCGTCCACGTTCGAGGACTCCCGATAGCCCTGCCTCACCGCTACCCCCGAGGCGGGGCGCGCCCCCTGGCCAGCGAAAAGCCCTTCCCCGGCTTTGGACAGAGAGGCGGGGTCGTCGAAGGCTACCAGCATCAGCCTTCCCCTGGCCTCGCCATCCACGGTTATGCTCCCTTCGCTGTTCACCGTGAGCTCTTTTCCCTCCACCCGCAGGGGGTTCCCGTCCTCTCCCAGGACGAGGTCCCCGGCCGCCGTCACCAGTCGCCCCTGGGGATCGACGCCGAAGTTGCCCGCCCTTGTATACAGGGTCTCGTTTCCCCTGCGCACAACGAAAAATCCCTCGCCTTCCAGGGCAAGGTCCGTGGCCATCCCCGTGTCCTTGAGGGGGCCCTGTGCGAAATCCGTGCGCACGCTTCCCACCAGGCTTCCCCCGCGGCCGTCTCCCACCGTGCCCAGTTCCACGGCGCTGCCTCCCCCCTCTACACGGGTGAGCTCGCGGCGCGGATAGGCCTGGATCACCGCGAAATCCTGCTTGTATCCCACGCTGTTGGCATTGGCGAGGTTGGACGCTGTCACCTCCTGGCGCATGAGCATGGCGCGCATGCCCGCGTACGACGCGTACAATCCCCTCAGCATACGCCTCCTCCTTTTCACCTCATCTCGCGCTCATGCCGACACAGTCTCCACCCACAAGGGAGCGCTCCGGCGCGGCGGCCGCACGCTTTTCCTCCATCGTCTCCCCCTCGATCGCCGGCAGCAGCAGGGTGAAGGTGGAGCCATGGCCGGGACTGCTTACCGCCTCCAGGGTCCCGCCGTGCATCTCCGCGATCTCCCTGGCCAGGTAGAGGCCGATGCCCAGCCCGGAAGACTTTCGCGCGTCCCCATCGTCCACCTGGCTGAACTTGCTGAAGATGGAGGGGAGGTGCCAGGGGGAGATGCCGATGCCCTCGTCCCTCACGGAAAGGTAGACGCTGCTTCCCCTTTTTCCCGTGGACACGGTGATGCGGCTTCCGGGGGGGGAGAACTTGCGGGCGTTGTCCACGAGGTTCCATACCACCCTGCGGATCTTCACCTCGTCCGCCTCGCAGAGGCATCCCCCTTCCCTGGAGACGAGATCGTAGGCATGGGAGGGGTCTATGATGCGGTACTGGTCCACCATGTCTCCCGCCACCTCGTCCAGCAGGCAGGGCCTGATGTCCAGCTCCAGCCTGCCCCGCGATATGCGCGAGGCGGTGAGTATGTCCGCCACCACCCGGTGCAGCCGCTCCGAGCTGCGCTTTATGCAATCGACATACTGCCTCTTCATCTCCTCGCTGTGCGCCTGCCAGCCCTCCCTCAGGATATCCGCGTACCCTATGATGATGGCCAGGGGGGTGTTCAGCTCATGGGACACGCAGGAGAGGAAGCTCTCCTTGAGGCGCTCAAGGTCCTTTTCGTGCGTCACGTCACCCAGCACCACCACCCTGCCCGCTTTCCCGCCGCCTGGAAGCATCACCATCTCCGCCTCGTCCCCGCCGCCTTCCACCATCTCGCCAAGGGCGAAGGAGAGCAGCTGCGGGAAATCGATGAGATCCTCCAGGGGGGAACCTGGGCCCCCGCGTTCGCGCAATCCGAAGAGCCTCTCGGCCTCGCTGTTCGCGGCGACCAGGCATCCTTCCTCGTCCACTACCAGTACGGCGTCGCGCATGGCGTCGAAAACCGCCTCCAGCTTGCCCCGCTCACTTAAGACCTGCGTAAAATACTCCACGCGACGCAGGGCGGAAGCGACGCTGCCCTTCAGGGCGGGGAGAAC
>JACVJG010000336.1 GCA_015711875.1 Candidatus Solincola jinzensis
TCCCACCGCCTCCGGTATCTCCTTACCGCGCTGCACCGTGACGCCCCACTTGCAGAAGGGCGCGAAGAACTCCCTCTGGGTGCGGCCGGGCAGCTTTCCCGCTACCCCCTCCGGGCGCGCGGATATCACCATCACCGGCACCTTATCTCCCCAGGCCGTCCCCACGCCGGAAAGGGCGTTCACGGCGTCCGCCGGTGAGGAGGCCAGGACCAGGGCCGGGAAGCGCGTGTAGTAGGTATGGGCACAGGCCATGAAGGCGCCCGCGATATCCCCGCGTGGCGTTATCGCCGTAACACCCTTTCTTGCCTCGAGATCCCTGAACACCGGGCCCAGCGTCCCCTCTCCCTTACCGGCCACGAAGGCCACGCCGGCGCGGGCAAGAGAGCGCGCCAGCAGCTCACATCCTGTTATTCTCATATCGCTCACCCCCGACTCGACGCTGAAAGCTCCACCATCACCAACTTTATGTTACCGTTTGATAAATATATAATCCTCGCGGCGCTTCGCGACAGCGCAGGCTTTCATGCACCGGAGCTAGAGAGCCGCTGCGTGTTCCACTGCGTTCGCCTTCCATGGCGGGAGGCGTGTCTTCGCGATGCCGTAGTGCTGGCGAGTCGAAAATGACCTTGTATCACAGCCCGTTGCAGAGCCATGCGCGGCCCGCGCGCTCTTTCGCGGCCCGTTAAGTGGAAAAAACAGGGAGGCGGGGCATTGACCTCTCTTCTCGCCGCGCGCGCTCCCGGCCTCGCTCCATTGCGGGACAACGCCGGCGATGGAAAGTGCGATGCGCGCATGGACGCCAAGGAGCACGCGGCCGCACTGACTACCCTGTTCGGCAAAAGGTCGATGCGCGCACAGACACCAGAGTCGAAATCCCTGGCTGGAGACCTCGGCATCCAGTCCCGCGTGACTTGTTCACAGGCAGGCCCTGACGCATGCCCGAGGCAAGGCAGAGGCTTTTTACTCCATAGCAAAAGCCGCAGGTTTTCGACTACGGTTCCGCCGGCATGCCCGTGAAGGCTCCGGAAGGACAGGATGAGAGCACCGGCTCGGGGCGGAGTGAAAGCACGAAACAGCCGCCTGGACGGTATGCGCCACACCGCACGCATCCATGGCGCTCACACTCTTCTGCTAACGCCGGGCCGACCGCGACCTCTTTGGCCTCGTGCCCTCATCAGTAACGCCAGCCCAGGGCGGCGGCGAGGATGTTCATGAAGATGGGAACGGCATATATGGCGCCCGTGAAGGCAAGCTTGTTCTTCATGCTCTTCATGTCCAGCATGACGTTGATGGCCACGAACCAGTAGAAATAGCCCAGGACAAAGATCAGCCATACCCCGCCGAAGGACCTATACCACCAGGGATATTCCCATACCAGCAGGTCAGCCGCGTTGAGGATGACCTCCACCACCACCGCCACCACGGCATAGAAGAGGGCGAAGAACCACCGGTTCGGCAAGCCCAGTATCCTCTGCTCCTTCTCGGGCAACAGCGAGTGATAATAAGCCAGCCCGAAGAGGAGGAAGATGAAGATGATCTCGATGTTCCACCCCACCATCACCCGGTACGCGGTGTCCCCCGGCGTCGTCCATACCGCGGAGCGCTTGGAGAGGTGGAAGACCCAGCCGTTCCAGGTCTCGTTGAAGAAATCGCAGCCGAAGAGCACCAGGGCGGCGAGGATGGGGTCCCAGTTTCCCGTGGCGCGTGCCTGTTTGATCTCCTTGACGTACATGAAGACCACCAGCCCGAAGAGCGGAACCGCGTACCACTTGAGCATGGAGATGTCGCGGAGCCCGTCCAGCGCGCGTTGAGAAGCCTCGGTGTAGGCGAAGAGCATGTTCCCTCCCTTTTCCGAACTATCCCCATAAGCATCTTCTGCGCCGCCATCCTTTCTCCTTCCCGTTCCCGGAAAATGTGGTCATGTGCAGGGCATGGGATCAACGCCGTTTGTTTATGGAATCCGGGTTCCCGGCCACCGGCTGGTTCCGGGTGCCCGCGGAGTGTCGCTCCCTCAAGAATCAGGTCAGGCCCTCGAAAGCGCGGCGAAAACCGCCGCCGAGCGCCGCGTCGAACTCATCCAGCCATTTCAGGATATAGTCACGGTCGTAATCGGGATTCTTGATCAACACGATGCGGGCATCCTCGATGTCGCGCGGCCTTCCGGCGATGATCTTGTGGATGACCAGATCCTCGAGGGAGGCAAAAGCGACCTGCTCACCACCGATCGTGACCCTTCTCGAGCGCTTGATGGCCTCCCTCTCGTATGAAGAGCGTGAAAATATGAAATCCACCCTGATTCCCGATTCCCTGTGCATGCTGGGCAGGACCATGGTCTCGCGGACAAATGCGGGAATATCCTCGGGGATCGGCTCCAGGCCCAATCTTGAAGCCGCCTCGAGCACCGTCTCCAGCACATCTTCGTCCACTCCCAGGGTCACGTCGATGTCCCTGGTAAGCCTGGGCTCGCCGTAGAGAAGGACGGCCTGGCCCCCTATGACCATATAGGGGATCCCACGCGAGTCCAATTCCCGGCCCATTCTCCCCAGAAGTTCTTCAAACACTGTTGACGACCTTCGCGATCCTTATGTCGACCTCGATACCTTCCATGGGATCCAGAGGCGGTATCACCTTCAGATGAACCGCCTCTTTCCACATCGCCTCAAGGATCGCGAGCTTATGCGCGTGGCCAGTCCCGTCCCGCGCCAGGAACTCGCGTTCCAGACGTCGCAGCGAATCCCGGTTCTCGATCAACCGCGCACCTCCGCATCCGCGTTGCCCAGCCTGATTATACCAGCGCGCCACATGATAAGAGCGGATGAGGCCGTGGTGGCTCTCGCAACGCGATCATTCAGGAGATTGACGGATTCGTGCGCATGGTTCCTTCAGGCCACAAGGAGCTCGCAAAGACCTCCGCTTCCCCGTCCACCTGCCGGGATGGAATAATCCCGCCTTTCAAGCGTCGACGCCAGGGATCCTATAGCCCGTACTCCTCGCGCAGGAACTGCACCCAGGGCTTGAAGGACTCCACTTCCTCAGGGGTCATCTCGTCCAGATATATGGTGGGGATGGTGGCCACCAGGTCCACCAGGCGGACCGCCGCCTTGTTGTAGCGCACGATGGTGGGCAGGTGGCCCTTGAGCTTTATCTTCCCCTGCATAAGCCCCTTCACCACATCCAGCTCCCTGGTCATCACCTGCTTCCAGCGCTCGTAACTCGCGGTGAGCACGTAATCCCCCTCCTCGCCCACCTGCTCGGGCACCAGGCGAACCGACCTGCAATCGCCGTGCCAGAGGTCGACGAGCAGGTAGATGTCCTCGTCCAGGCCCACCGAGGGCTCGGCGGTGATGTGGATGACCACCGTCCCCTCCCAGCCCTGGGCGAGTTTACGGTATTCATCATCGTTCCGGATGAGCGACTCGTAAGTTGCGATCCATGCCGGGGTCCCCATTATATAAGGCTCCCTCTCCACCTCCAGAAGGTCCGCCATAAGGGCGGCGAAGGAATCCTCCCACTCCTTGGTGCCGTAAGCGTAAGACATGTCCACCTCCCGCTTTCCGGGCGCGGCAATCAGCGCCCCCTTCCGTATACATCCCCAGGGATGGAATGATAACACCTACGGAAAACCCATGATGACATCATCGCCCGTCCCAACTGACAGGAGCGCAGGGCTCTTGACAACCCTTCCCCGTCACTGAGGCGACAAGCGCGGGCCGTGTATGGAAGAGCGGGCAGCAAGCCGTATTCGCGGGGCCTCATGTATGCTAATACCATATTATGGCATATAAAAGCCAAAGGCTCCAACTGACATCATCGGCGCATCCTGCTGACACCGGCTTTGTGACGCCTATGTCGGCCTCCATATTCCAGCGCATGCCGACGCGGGCGATGCGTTGGCGAACGGGGAGTTCGTGTCTCTCCCATGCCTTATGCTGTCCGCGAACGCTGGACCGCGGTTCAAACGGGCTCGAAAGCGCCGATCTCCGTCAGGCGGTCGAGCATCTCCAGGTAGAGGCGATCCCGCTTGGCCAGGATTTCCGCCTCGCTGCGCCCCCCGTAATCGTAGATGCCCCGAGAGGTCTTGGCTCCCAGGTGCCCGGCCTCGACCTTGTCGGCTATGAACTGGTTGCT
>JACVJG010000337.1 GCA_015711875.1 Candidatus Solincola jinzensis
GAAGGTCTTGAACTTCACGTCCTCCAGGCGCCCGTCCTCGCCTACCTTGATGTAGAAGGTCATCATGTCCCCGCACACCGGGTTACCTACCTCCCCCACCCCGTCGGCGTCCTCGATCTCGCCCACGTTGCGGGGATTGGTGAAGTGGTCCATGACCACGTCGCTGTACTGAGCCATTATGGTTACCCCCTTTCCTTGAGATATTTCGCGTAAAGCGGCGACATCTGGCGCAGCCGCTCCACGATGGGAGGAAAGACCTCCAACACGTAATCCACGTCCTCCATGGTGTTCTGGAGCCCGAAACTGAAGAGTATCGATCCCTGGGCTCTCTCCGCGGGTATGCCGCAAGCGGATAGCACATGCGAGCCTTTAAGGGCGCGCGACGTGCAGGCGGAACCGCTGGATACCGCCACCCCTTTCTGATCCAGAAAGAGGAGCATCCCCTCGCCCTCCACGAATTCCACCGCGAAGCTGGCGTTCCATGCCAGGCGCTCGGTGGGATGCCCGGTGAGGTGAAGGTGTTCTATTCTCTGTGGCAGGGCGGATATGAGGGCGTCGCGAAGGGACGCCAGGCGGGCGCTTCTCTCGGGCATTTCGCGCTTGGCGACCTCCGCCGCCACTCCCATGCCCACGATCCCGGCCACGTTTTCCGTGCCTCCCCGACGCCCCCCTTCCTGCACCCCGCCGTCGAGCATGGGGATAAGCCGCAGGCCTCTCTTGACCCAAAGCGCCCCAACCCCCTGCGGCCCGTAGATCATGTCCGAGGAGATGGTGAGGGCGGACAGTCCGGGTTGACTGACGTCCAGGGGCAGGGTTCCCGCGGCGGCCACCGCGTCGGTGTGGAAGGGCACCTCCTTCTCGGCGGCGATGCGGGCCGCCTCGGCTATGGGCTGTATGGTGCCTATCTCGCCGTTGGCGGTCATCACCGAGACAAGCACGGTGTCGTCGTCTATGGCCGCCTCCAGTTCATCGAGGTCTATGACGCCATAAGCGTCCACGGGTACCAGAGTCAGCTCGTAACCCGCTTTTTCCAGGGAACGGGCGGCATGGAGCACGGAGAAATGCTCGATGGCGGAGAGCACGATATGCCTGCCCTTGCGCCGCGACCCCGCCGCTATGCCTTTGACCGCGAGGTTGTTGGCCTCGGTGCCGCTGGAGGTGAAGATGATCTCCTCGGGATCCGCGCCCAGCAGAGCGGCCACTTTTTCGCGCGCCTCTTCCACCGCTTCCCGCGCCGCGTCACCTCTGCTGTGAAGCGAGGAAGGGTTGCCGAAACGTTCCCCAAAAAAAGGCAGCATCGCCTCACGCGCCTCGGGCAGCAGAGGCGTTGCGGCGTAGTTGTCCAGATAAACCTCTTTCATAGTTCTCACCCACCTTCCGCGGTTTTTTTCGCCCGCTTTTCGGGTTCCCTATGGCTCGTGACCTCGTATCCCGTACCAACGCGCGGATGGATCCCCAACGCTTCCTTGAGCTCTTCAGGGCCGGCAGCACGCAGGAAGCACCTGTCACCGGCGCAGAGTTCCGCGGTGACTTCCTCCTCTATTTTTCCCACTTTTCGCTCCAGTAAAAGGAAGGTCCTTGCTCTGGCGGAGAGTGCCGCGGTCTTGAGCATGGGTGAAATGGAAGCCGTTTGCGGGCCCGAGATCCGCACCGTCAGCGAACCCCGCAGGTACAGGTCGACCGCCAGCGCGAAGGGCGCGGCCATGAATCCGTAGGCGGGAGCGAGCGGCGCCGCCGCCTCCAAGGCATTGCCTGCCGATTCGCGCCATTTCTCGCCTCCGCCGTAAGCCCACAGAGTAAGCAGGGCGTTGGCGGCGCGCGACAGCGCGGGCAGCTCGGCGGGGAGCGGCTTGAGGCCGGGGAGCTCATATCCGGGGGCGACGTCCAGGAAGAGGGAATCCTCCTCACGCCAGTGGCGTTCCAACAGGAGTTCGAGCAACTGCTGTGCTCGCTCCATCCAGGTGTGGTCTCCGCTGTGTCCGTAGGCGGCCAGAAAGGCCGTGGCTGCCTCCGCCCCGTCCTCGAGCAGTCCCCAGCGACTCGGCTTTCCCGCATCGTCCAGGTAGTGCGCCATGCCTTTCCCCGGAAGGAAAGCGCGAGACCACAGCCATTCCAGGGCGGCCAGACCCAGAGAGGAGTATCCCTCCCTCGTGAGGGCCGCCCCCGCATGGATGAAGGTGGCCGCGGCCCTTGCCGCCTGGTCCGTGTATACCGTCCTGTCCACCGCGGGTGGGTTTAAGGCCTTCCTGCCAGCGGCGTCCAAGAGATAGTATTCCTCGTCGGCGTCCTGGCTTCCGTAGAAACGCTCTTTGCCGTCGCTTAAGGTGCGAAGGACGTAGGCTGCTGTTTCAGACGCCGTACGGCGGAATACCTCCGCACCCGTCAAAGCGTATGCCCTCAACAACACCGGGATCAGGCTTGCGTTGTCCGCCAGCATCTTCTCGTAGTGGGGCACGGACCAGTCACGCGTAGTGGAGTAGCGGAAAAAGCCGCCCTCCACCTTGTCCATGAGGTTGCCCCTTATCATAGCCTCCAGGGTGGTGCGCGCGAAGACCAGGTATTCGTCGTTGCCCTCATCGGCGTAAAGGCCCAGGGCGAGCTCAAGGGCTTCCACCTGGGGGAACTTGGGTTCCCTGCCCAGTCCTCCGAAGGAGCGGTCCCAAGCGCGCAATACCGCCGCTCCCGTTTCCTCGACCATCGTGAGATCGAGCCCTCTTCGCTGGGGAGGAGCGGGAGATATGTCCCCCAGCGTCCTCTCTATCTCCACTTGGTGCTGGCGATAGAGGTTGGCTATCCTCTGCAAGGCGGCACGCATGGTTTCGGGAGGGATGTAAGTGGCGCCCGCGAGAAGATTTCCCTGGTGGTCCAGGAAAGCGGTGGTGGGCCATCCCCCCTGGTTGTAGCGCCGGTTGATATCCGGGTTGCGGTCGCTGTCCACGCGCACGGGCACGTAGTGGCGGTTGATGAGCTCGATAACGGCGGGGTCGGAATAGGAGGTCTCGTCCATGACGTGACACCAGTGGCACCACACCGCGGAGATGGAGAGCAGCACCGGCTTGCCCTCCGCCTCGGCGCGGCGAAAAGCTTCCTCTCCCCAGTTCATCCAGGCGATCTCCGAGGCGCGATTAGGTCGTGGGCTGAACCGGAAATCCTCTTTGAGTCCCGCTCTCGCCTCGTTTCCCCTTTCAGCCATGGCGCCTACCTCCCTTCGCTTCTATGGCTTTGGAAGGAAGTGGTGTGTTCCCGCTCTTGGTCCATGAACCGTAAAGGGGCGGAAGGCTCCGCCCCTTTACGGTTCATGAGAAAGCCCGCTGTTATAGGCCTTTAGCGGTCTTTTTTGTCTTTTTCGACCTGTGTCGACGTCTCCTCGCCCTTTCTCATCTGCTTCTCCATGGTCACGCATGGATACTTGGAATCCGCGCAATGGGGGCAGCAGAGCCCTCCTTTCGTCGTCCCTTCCTTCCTGGCCATTTATCCTCCTTTTCTTATGCTTTCCGCGTCTTACGAAGAAAATATAACCTCTCGTGCAGTCCAGGCAAATGACCTACATCAAGGCCTGCCGGCCTTTCGTTCACGCGCGGGGATTCCAGGCGGGGGCGACGCCACGGCGTCTAGATGCCGTCGAAATAAGCCAGGAGAGCCTCCTTGTCCCTTACCACCAGCAGCTTGCCGTCGGCGGCCATGATCCCTTCCTTCTTAAGGCGGCTCATGATGCGCGAGACCGTTTCCTCGGTCGACCCCACCAGGCCGGCGATGTCGCGGTTGGTGAGAGGGGTGTCGATGACCAGGCCGCACTTGTCGCTGATGCCTATTTCGTCCACCATCTTCAGCAGCACGCAGGCGATGCGTTTCTCCACCTTCTCCCCCGCGATGCATCGATCCTTGTAATAGGCCTGGTCCAGCTTGGTGACCACTATTCTCATGAGGTGGAGAGCGAAAAGCGGGTCGCGCGACACCAGCCATTGCAGGTCGTCCCAGCTTATCCTCCAGGTGCGCGTGGGTTCGCGCGCCACCGCGGAATAAGAATATATGCCGTCCTCGTAAAGCGCGCCCTCCCCGAAAACGCCGCCCGGGTAGAGGAAGCCGAGGATAAAGAGTTTCCCGTCCCCGTGCACTATATTGGCTT
>JACVJG010000338.1 GCA_015711875.1 Candidatus Solincola jinzensis
CATGGCTTCTATCATATCATCCTCCATGGTGGCCGCCTTTTGGGGCACTGTTACCTAAGAACGCGGTGGAAATCCCGCCCTTGTGAAGAGGGGTCGCTGTATGATGGCCATTGCGCTCGTTTTTCATCCCCCTCCTCCTCGAGGGGAAACCGCCTTGCCCCCCTCGTCGCAGCATGAAGGCCATTGCGCCGGAGTCTTTCATGATGTCAGGTCGCCAGGATGGCGCAGGCCCCATCCGCGGTTGATGGGCAGAGCCAGGAGATAGAAGGCCACGGGCGCGATTACCCAGACGAGGATGGGCAGGAGCGTGAACGGGGTGCCCTTGAACTCGAAGAGCGAGGGGTTGTACCAGCGTGCCTGATAGAGCCATAGACCGCCGCTGATAGAGAGAAGCTCCACCAGTATCCCCTGCGCCGCCCCCCACGCCAGCATGACCCCCAGCTCCGGCCAGCGAAACCTCATTAGATGCGGCGGCTTCAGGAGTATGCGCACCAGCAAGACCCCAACCATGAACAACCCGCCATCCCATATGCAGTGGGAGATGTTGAGGAGGATGACGGGGAAGGGAGGCTCGGAGCTGAAAACGTAAAGGGGTGCGGTTGAGAATCTCGGTCCAAGGAAATAGAACCCTATTTCCCAAGTTGCCCCGATCAGAACGCCTATCCAGAACATGTACCACGTGGCGGCGGAAAAGCGCCGATTAAAGCGCATGTACGAGAAAAAACCCAATACCGCCGCGGCAATTAGCAGGTCAGAATAAAAGAGCACACTTGCCAATACCCTACCACCTTCCCGCTCTCGACCTTCGGCGGATGGAATAGGGAATCTAGATAACCCTGTGCCGATTTAAGCGCTTCCCGATTATACCGCCTTGCTCATTAGGCTCTGATTTGAGCGATGTCTTCGAACATCTTTATCACGGTTATCATCAAATATCAAACACTGACCAGGGTGCCAGTGGAGGTAAAGTAGAACAAAGTCTCCTTCACCGGCTTTTCGCATGCCTTTTCCCATGCCCGGGCATAGAGCCGTAGCTGGGGGGCGTATCTCTCCGCCGCCGCTTGAGCCTCCCCCTCCCGCAGGCGGTCGGTCTTGTAATCCACGAGCACCCAGCCGTCCGCCTCCTGGAAGGCGAGGTCGATCACCCCGCGCATGACGGCGGGAAGCCCATCCTCCTCCCATGGCACCTGGAAGGGCACCTCCACCAGACGCTTCTGCGACGCCTGGGCGCGGCGCCAGATGTCGGAGGCCGTCACCGAGCGCGCGAGGGCGGCGGCATGGCATGCCAGCGAGGGCTCTATCCCCCTTTCCTCCAGGGCGGCGGCCGCGAGCCGTTCCAGGTCGGCGTCGGGCTCCGCCATGGCCGCGCGCAGAAGTAGGTGTATCGCCTCGCCCCATTCCGTCGACGACTCGCCGTTGAGGAGCGCCTCCAGGGCGGCGTCGGTAACGGCGGTGTGCGCACGGGGCCGGATGGCATCCTGGCCGGCATGGTCTTCCGCGGAGTAGGAGGTGCCCTCGCGCTCCAACTCTCCCGTCCCCTCCGCCGCTTTCACGTTCCCTGATCTCACCTCGCCGGCTCTCACGGCTTCTGCCGTGCTCCCTCCCGGCCCCGCGATGGCGCCCCTTCCGGACAGGGCGTATTCCTTGGCCGCCAGCACAGCGTATGTCGGCGCCAGGACGGCCTGCAGCCGGGACGATATCCCGGCCATGCCTGTCGTGAACTCAGAGGGGGAGAGCATGTCCGCGGGCCTTGCCGGAGCCGCCTGGGGCCCGGGATCGGCGATGTTGTTCTCGGCGCCGATAAAGGGGTCGAACCAGCACCATGGGTTGGAGGAGTTGTTCCTGGCCCGCTGAGTGATGATGGCGGCGGCTCCGCAGCGGGTGGCGGCGACGTAGCGCAGCCTCAGCTCCTCCGCGCGCTTGAAGGAAGCCTCCCTCTCGGCGAGATCCTCCCAGCCGGCGGGGTGGGCGAGCAGACTCAGCGACCCGCGTTCTCCCGTTTTACGGTAAACGGCGAGATAACCCCTTATCTTCTCCCCGGAGCGGTCGATATGGACCTGCGCGTCATGTTCATATTCGCCGCAGGGGTCGGCGAGGAACACCACCGGCGCCTCCAGCCCCTTTACCTTATGGAGGTTCATGACCCTTACCGCCGGCCGGGTGCCAGGGATGGCGGGCGCGCCGTCATGCACCTCCTCGCCGCATACCAGCCTGCCGAGGTATTCCACCGCTTCCTCGTTGCTCCAGGCCTCGGAATGCGCGGCACGGAGCAGCTCCAGAGCCTTGGCCAGGCTCCCCGCCTGCGCATCTCCGCCCAGCCTTGCCGCCGCCAGCGCGAAAAGGCCGAGATCCTGCGCCACCCGCTCGCAGGCGGAGGCGGTGGGGAGGCGGTCGAGCCAGCCGGCGTACCACCGCAGGCGGGAAAAGGCGTCGGCGAAAAGGTCGCGCACTTCTTCGTCCAGACCTGAGGGAGGGTCGCCGCGGTACGAGAAAATCCCCCCCGCCTTGCGGAAGGAGTAAAGCCGGGCGTCGCTGAGGCCGAAGAGCTCGCTGCGCAGGGCCGCCACGAGGGCGACGGGGTCCTCGGGCCTGGTGACCGCCCTGAGGCAGAGATAGAGCAGCCGCAGTTCCTCGGACTCGTTCAGGGCCTGGCCGCCCGTCACCCGGCATGGGATGCCGTAACGCTCCAGGGCCTGGGCGAAGGCGCCCAGGTTTCCCTTTTTGCGGGTCACGATCATGAAGTCATCGGGGCTTACCGGCGGGGTTTTCCCCGCCTCCAGCTCGCTTCGCGAGCGCGGCACTGTGGTTCCCGCGTCCAGCGCGTTGCGGATCAACCGGGCCACCAGGTCGGGCTCGTGTTCCCTGACCGCCTCCTTGTTGCCGCATCCCTCCGGAAGCGCCAGGCGGAACACGCCGCACAGCTCGCCGCTCACGCCCTCTTCCCTGCCGGGAAGAAGGGGTACGTAGGCCGGCGATTCCGGAGTCTCCTCTTGCGGGAAGCGCAGCATGGAGCTCCCTTTAGCGTCCCAGGCCGGCTCGCCCGGTTTGAAGACCTCGTTCACCCAGGAGATCACTGGCGGGGAGGAGCGGAAGTTGGCGCTGAGGCTGACGACCAGCCCGTCCCCCCTCTCCTCGAGGAGGCGCTTGGCCTCCGCGTAGGTGGCGATGTCGGCGCGCCGGAAACGGTATATGGACTGCTTGGGGTCACCGACAAGGAAAAGGGACCCCGGCCTGGGGACGCAGACGCGCCAGTCCCTTTCCTCGGGGTCGGCGGAGGCGAGGAGGAAGATAACCTCCGCCTGTATGGGGTCGGTGTCCTGGAACTCGTCCACCAGCAGGTGGGTGAAACGGGACTGGAAATAGCGGCGCGCCCCGGGGTTCTCGCGCAGCAGCGCCGCCGCTTTCATGAGCAGGTCCTGGAAATTGAGCACGCCGCGCTCCCGCCGCAAGGCGTCGTAGACGTTCCGTGCCTCCTGAAGGGTCTCCAAAACGGCGGGGTAGCGGTATTCCCGCCAGGCGCGCAGGGCGGGACGCGCCACCCTGTCGCGGAAATCTTCCCAGGCCTGCTTCTCGGCTTTGGCCTCCTCCCTCGTGAACCCACCGGCTTCTATCCATACCTTCTGGACGAAACGGGGATTCGCGTCGAAATGCTCCAGGGCTTCCGCGAGGCGCTCCGGCCGGCCCAGGTCCTCCAGGTGAGAGATGACGCGGGGCAGGCGCCTTAATATAGGGATGAGCTTGTCATTGCCGGTCTCCCGCGGCAGCCGGGGCGCCAGTTCCTTGAGGCGTTCCGTGTAGCGCAGGAGCTCCTTGCGAGCCGCCTCGAAGTCCGGGATTTCTTCAACAGCGGGGGCCGGCCATTCCTCGACGTCGGGATAGAGGCAGAAATCCCTGAAAGCGGTTTTAAGGTCCGTAAAGGTCAGCCCCAGGCTGACCAGCCTCTCCAACAGCCCCCGAGGATCGCGGGCCGTCAACTCCGCCACGAAGGCATCCCAGGCCTCGTCCCGGAGGCGCGAGTCCGCGTCCTCGTCGATCTCCTCGAACTCCAAGGGCACGCCGGCCTCCACCGGCCGCTCTCTCAGCAGGCGGGCGCAGAAGGAATGGATG
>JACVJG010000339.1 GCA_015711875.1 Candidatus Solincola jinzensis
TCGATACGAGACCGCCCTCGCCTATAGCCGCGAGGATGCCGCCGCCAGTGAAGCCGGCTGCCCCCGTGCCTTCGTGTCCGCGGTGCTTTTTCGCTCCGAGGATCCCGGACTCGTCATCCTGCCTGTGCACCGGGTCATGCGGCGCTGTCCCCTTCCCGCGCGCGAACTCGCCCGCGAGCTCGAGATGTCCTTCGAGGTTGAGCGCGTGGAAGGCGGCCGCCGAGAAGCGGGCATGGCGCTTTCAAACGCTTGCTTGCGAGGAGGCGGCAGGCCGGGTTTCGCCCTGCTCTCGCGGGAAGAGTCCTACCTGTTGGCCTTGAAGGATGACGCAGATCTCGACGAGAGC
This sequence comes from Candidatus Solincola jinzensis, assembly GCA_015711875.1. The sequence goes on from JACVJG010000339.1 coordinate 347, forward strand.
CCAGGGGATGGGGGAAGCGAGAGATGGAGACGATTGGACGTGAACGTCCTGCAATCCCGGGTTTTCGGCCAGGCGATGGGAGCCGACGCCGGGGAGCTTGCCGAGAGGGGCGACCTTTATTTCACGCCCTGGGAGGATGAGGTCCAGGCGGCGCTGGACGGCGGCGAGGCGGAGGTGGCCTTCCTGATGCGGGCCACCAGCATGGACGAGATATGGGATATCGCCGAGGGTGGGGAGCGCATGCCCCACAAGAGCTCTTACTTCCATCCCAAGCTTCCGTCGGGGCTGGTGATATACGACCACGAAACGGCATTCTCATAAACGCTCGCCAGGCCGTGCCGCGAGCTGATCGGCCGTTGTGGATGGGGAGAAGCCTTGCCGCGGCTGACCTTCTAGCCAGACGAGGCCGCGACGGACGGCCGTCACCCAAGCGCCCAAGAGCTATTCCCTTTTTCACTAGTGTTAACCTATACTTAACATATGTCCGAGAAACCGGGAGGGAGCAAGAGGAAGAAAAAAGAACCCGCGAGGGATAACCTGCTGAAAGTATCCCAGGTGTCGCGGGCCACCGGGGTTTCCACCTCGGCGATCAACTATTACGTGCGCATCGGCCTTCTGCCGCCGCCGGTGAAGACCCATAGGAACATGGCCTATTATGACCCCTCCTACATCCAGATGATCAATTACATCCGCCGTCTGCAGGTGCAGAAGCACCTGCCTTTGGAGAAGATAAAGGAGATAATGGCGGCCAAGGTGAAGATCTGGCGGGAGATGGGCACGGAGCCCGGCAGGCTGGTGGGAGAGATGTTCGCCGAGGAGGCAGGCGGGGAAGGCGGCGATGCCCGGGACGTGCGGGCGCGGATCATGCGCGCGGCCAACAGGCTTTTCTCGGGTAAAGGCTATTATGACACCACCCAGGAGGATATCATCGACCTCGCGGGAGTCTCGCTGGGCGAGTTCCACCAGTATTATTCGGGAAAAGAGGACCTTTTGCTCGACCTGGCCGAGGAAGGGGTGCGCGTTTTTCGCAAGCGGGTCTCGGAGGAGATCGCCGCGGTCCCGGACATGCTGGAGCGCATACGCATAGCCATCCCCGTGGCCTTTCAGGTGATCGTGGAGAACCGCGAGGTGTATACCCTGTACCTGGAGGACTCCGTCTTATCCGATACCCCCTACGAGCGCAAGCTCTCGCAGATCATGGCCATCATCACCAACGACCTCAAGGTGACTCTGAGCCGGGGCATAAAAGAGGGCTCGATCAGGAAGCTCCATCCGGACATCGTCGCCTACGCCATCATCGGGCAGTTGGTAAGGCTTGCCAACTACTGGATGGAGGACCCCATGAAGCATAACATGGAGGAGATCACCCGGGAGGCGGTGGAGTTCGTGACCCGGGCGTTGAAGCCTTGATCGCCATCGCTGCCGCCTCGCGTTCGTTCACCAGAGGGTGAATTCCCCTCCTTGATAAGTCCCTGAGGCTCGCGGGCGCGATAATGCGCCGCCGACCCGTGATGGCCAAAAACCTTAACCTTCGCGACATCGGGGTCGAGAGGGCTCGGGCGCTTTGCCGTGGTCAGGATATGCGCTTTATGGTCCACTCGCAATGGTCGTCCCCGCGGGGAAGCGAGCGCGTTATCTCAAACCCCAGGCCGGGGTCAACGGCCTGCAGCCAGTCGCGAAAGATGGTGTTGTCAACGAACTCGCAGGGGACGTGCCTCTCACGGCCGGATCGCGTGAGATTATCCCACCAAGAGCATCTTCGCACGCGGAAGACGATGGCGGTTTCGCTCACCTCGCCCTCGCACTCCGTGCCGTCGACGCGACATAGGGTTTCCAGGAGGAAGTTGACGGTAGCCAGGTCGGCGGGTCGCTTCTCTCCCAGGGGGATGCCCTTCGTGCGCGCCAGCCTTTTCAGGAGCACCCTGCCGTACGATTTCCACACCTCCAGGTCGAGGTCCAGGGCAGCTTCGAAACCGTAGCGTTTCTCGACCTCCATGAACCACAGCCCGTCTATGGCGGTGAGGGCGCCGAGGCGCAGCTCCTCCAGCTCATCTCGCCCTATCTCCATGGCGGTCTACCTCCTGGACGTAACGCTGGCTATCCCGGGTGAACGAAAAGGAGGACGATGCCCCCTATGCCATATGCGCCATGATAACATCCGTCCGACCTGCGGGGAACGACGGGTTTCCGCGTCCACTTCTGCTTCTGGCACTATGGGCATGGAGGGAACGGCTCTGGTCTACTGCGCGATACCATCTTACGGCGGGCGCTCCCGGCTTATTCTGCAGGGGCTGGTCGAGAGATGACAGGGGATGGGCTGGCGGCGAGAGAAAGGGCTTGGCCGAGAAGGGAAAAACGTGTCCTCGCGGCGCCCGTTTGGGCCGGAAAAACGGAGGCCCGCGGCGAAAGGCCGGTTATAATAATTGCGTCACCAATGCGTGAACACGGCTATGATAGCGCGTGAGGAGGGATTTCTTTGTGTCTTCGGTTGGGGTCATGCCGTTCCTCTCGCGATATCGGCGGGTATTGCGGTGAAAGAAGGCAAGCGGGGCGGAGGCCGGGCGGGATGTCGAGCGTAGACCGCGCTTACGATGTCCGCTACCCCCCCGCACCCCTCTTAATAAGAGCGTGAGCGGATCGGCATGGCGAAGAGCGATAGGGTCTCCGGCAGGGTTGCGCGCCACCCGGTGCTCAATTCCTTCAGCGGCGGGCGGGAGGTCGTCATCTATGTGGATGGCGCGCCGCTGGCGGCGCGTGAGGGAGAGCCCGTGGCGGCGGCATTGTATGCGGCGGGAATAAGGATGACGCGGCATGCGAGGAAAAGCGGCGAGCCCAGAGGGCCTTTCTGCATGATCGGACGCTGCACGGAATGCTGCATGACCATTGACGGCATGTCGAACGTGAGGACCTGCGTCACTCCGGTAAGGGAAGGCATGAGGATAGAGACGCCGGGAAAGGGGAGGAAATGAGGCTCCCGGTTGAGGAGCGGGAGATGGCGGTGGTCGGTTGCGGACCCGCGGGCATGTGCGCCGCTTTGACCGCCGCGAGAGCGGGCGTGGACGTGGTGGTGCTGGACGAGAACGAGCGAGCGGGAGGGCAGCTCACCAAGCAGATCCACCGCTTCTTCGGCTCGCGGCGCCATGGGGCGGGGAAGCGCGGGTTCGAGATCGCTGCGGGGCTGGAAAGGGAATGCCGTGAGGGAGGGGTGGAACTGAGGCTCTCATCAACCGTCCTGGGATTCTTCCCCTGCGGCGAGCTGATGGTCGATGGAGGAGACGGCGTGTATATCCTGCGGGCACGCGCCGTAGTGGTGGCCACCGGGGCGTCAGAGAAGAGCCTGGCTTTTCCGGGATGGACGCTCCCGGGGGTCATGGGCGCGGGAGCGGCGCAGACCCTGGTGAACCTGCACGGCGTGCTGCCGGGCAGGAGGGTGCTCATGGTGGGAGCGGGAAACGTCGGTCTCATCGTCGGCTACCAGCTGTTGCAGGCGGGAGCGGAGGTGGTAGGCGTCCTGGACATCTCTGACCGCGTGCGGGGCTATGAGGTGCATCACCGCCGCCTGCGCAGGGAGGGAGTGCCGTTCTATCTCGGCCACCGGGTTCTCGAGGCGCGTGGAGAGGAGGGAGTGGAAGAGGTGCTGGTAGAGGACCTAGAAGGACCTAGGCGCATGATCGTTGTCCCTGACGCAATCTTACTGGAGGTCTGGCTTTCTCCACTGAACGAGCTGGCGG
>JACVJG010000340.1 GCA_015711875.1 Candidatus Solincola jinzensis
CTACCGCTGGTTCGCGGGTGAGGTGGGGACGCGTTACCTGGAGTCCCTGCGCGACGAGAAGAAGTTCCTCGGCACCAAGTGCGGGGAATGCGGCAAGGTCTATCACATACCGCGGCGCAACTGCCCGGAGTGCTTCGCTGAGTGCTCGCAATGGGTGGAGCTGGGGTCCACGGGCACCCTGGAGACCTACACCGTGGTGAGGAGGCAGCACCCCCAGCTGGCGCCTCTTCCCCTGCCCTACGGGTACGGCATCATCAGGCTCGAGGGGGCGGACACGGGATTCCTGCATCTACTGGGCGAGTTCGAGGAAGGGGAGCTCAAGGCAGGGATGCGCGTGGAGGCGGTTTTCAGCGACACCAGGGAGGGGAACATCCTCGACGTGAGGTATTTCCGTCCCGAGAAGGGGGTGAAGTGAATGGAGCCAGTGGCCATCGTGGGCGTGGGGATGACGGAGATACGCCGGGAGAGGAAAGCGGACGGCTATGCCGACCTGGTCTACGAGGCGACGCGCAAGGCCCTGGACGACGCAGGCATAGAGATAAACGAGGTGGACAACGTAGTCACGGTGTCCAACGATTTCTTCGACGGGCGCACCATCTCTTCCATGGCCATACAGGATGCCTGCGGCTCCTTCGACAAGAACGTCTCCACAGTGGAGGGGGACGGGACCTTCGGGGCTGCCTACGGGCTCATGCGCATCCTCTCCGGGAGCTTCGGAACCACCCTGGTGTGCGTGCACCACAAGGGCTCGGAGAGCCAGATGCCGCTGATCACCAACGCCATGTTCGACCCCATCTACGAGCGCTTCCTGGGCATAGAGGCGGTGACCTCCTCGGCACTGCAGGCGCGTGCTTACATGGATAAATATGGCATTACAGAGGAGCAGTGCGCCCTGGTCTCGGTGAAGAACCATGGCAACGCTTTCAGGAACCCCATCGCGCAACTGCCCCTGGAATTGACGGTGGAAGAGGTCATGGCATCGCCCTATATCGCCGATCCTATCAAGTTGCTGGACTGTTGCCCTATATCCGACGGTGCCTCCGCCGTCATCCTGGCCTCGGCGGAGAGGGCGGCGAAGATAACCGACAAGCCGGTCTGGGTTAAAGGGCTCGCCTATTGCAGCGACGCCTACCACCTCGGGGACCGCGACCTCTCGGACGTGCGCGCTCTGGAGGAGGCGGCGAAAAAGGCCTACGCCATGGCGGGAGTTACTGACCCCGCGAAGGACATCGACCTGGTGGAGCTCTACGACGCCTTCACCTACATGGAGCTCATGTGGCTGGAGGGCCTGGGTTTCTGCGGCCGGGGCGAGGGCGGGAAGCTCACGGAGTCGGGTGACACCGCTCCTGGCGGCCGCTTGCCCGTCAACGTCTCCGGCGGGTGCCTCTCCGGCAACCCGGTCCTGGTGGCGGGGCTCAACCGCATCATCGAGTGCGCCCTGCAGATCCGCGGAGAGGCGGGGGAACGCCAGGTCGAGGGAGTGAAGACCGCGGTTGCCCACGGCATCAACGGCCCCTGCGGGCAATCGCACTGCGTATGGGTCCTGGGGGGTGAGAAGTGATGGGTAAAAGAGTTGCCGTGGTGGGCGTAGGCATGACCAAGCAGCGCTCCTCGCGGCCCGACGTCAACGGGCAGGAGCTCATAAACGAGGCGGTGCGCATGGCCCTGGACGACGCGGGCATCACGCGCCGGGATATCGACGCCGTGGTCATCGGCAACATGGACCACTTCGAAGGCATCAATTACGTGGACACCTGGTCGGTGGACGGCAGCGGGGCGCTCATGAAGCCGATCATGAAGCTCACCACCGGCGGCACCACCGGCTCCACCGTGGCCATGGCCGCTTATTACCATGTCGCCTCGGGCATGTTCGACCGCGTGCTGGCCATCGGCTGGGAGAAGAACTCCGAGTCCGACACCACCGGCGCCATCATCACCGCTTTCGACCCCTTCTGGGACCGCCCCATCTTCGCGGGCGCGGTGGCCGGCCTGGCCCTGGAGGCCACGCAGTACATGCACCTCACCGGGGCCACCGAGGAGGACGCCGCCTATGTGGCGGTGCGGGAGCGCAAGCACGCCCTCAACAACCCCTACGCGCACCTGCACATGAACCTCACCATCGATGACGTGATGAAATCGCCTTACCTCTCCTGGCCGGTGAAGATGGGGGACATGTGCCCGCGCACCGACGGCGCCTGCGCCCTGGTATTCGCCTCCGAGGACGTGGCGGAGGATTTCCCCCATAAGCCGGCGTGGTTCCTGGGAGTCGCCAACCGTCACCTCTGGGCTTATACCAGCGACCCCTACGTGAACCAGGCTATCGAGAACGGGTGGTGGTTCCCGGCCATGGAGTGGTCGGCCAGGGAGCTCTACGAAAAAGTCGGCATCACCGACCCCCTGGAGGAGATCGACGTGGCCGAGCTGTATCTTCCCTACTCCTTCGCAGGCCTGCGCTATATGGAGTCCTTGGGCTTCTGCGGGCGCGGCGAGGGGCCGGAGCTGGTGCGCTCGGGCGCCTTCGACATGGGAGGCAAATGCCCCGTCAACCCCTCGGGCGGCGTGATGTCCTCCAATGCCATCGGCGCCACCGGGCTTATAAGGGTGGCGGAATGCGTCTGGCAGATCCAGGGGCGAGCCGGCGACCGTCAGGTCCCCGACGTCAAGATCGCCCTGGCCACGGGGTTCGGCGGATGCTTCTGGTCGGACATCATGCTGCTGGGCGCGGAGAAACCCGAGAAGGTCAAGGGGTGATAGTGATGGCAGAGGAGAAGAAAAGGCTCATCACGCTGGAGAGCGGCGAGGCCGAGCAGCCCTTCCGCTGGTCGGCGGGGATATACGGCTCCAAGTTCCTCACCGAGCTCCGCGACAACAAGCGCTTCGTGGGCATCAAGTGCCCCAAGTGCGGCAAGGTGTACGTGCCGCCACGCCGGGTGTGCGGGCCGTGCTTTGTGGAGCTGACGGAGCTGGTGCCGGTATCCGACGAGGGTGAGATCATCACCTACACCGTGGTGAGCTTCGGCTTCGTGGACCCCGCCACCGGAAAGCAGAAGCCGGTGCCCTACGGATACGCGGTGATCAAGCTGGACGGCGCCGACACCTACCTCCTGCATTACGTGGACGAGACCGACCCCGCCAAGATCAAGGTGGGGGCGCGGGTGCGCGCCGTTTTCGAGGAGGAACGTACCGGCAGCATGTTGGATATAAAGTACTTCGAGCTGCTGGAGCGCTGAAGTCGTCGCCGGGAGGAGGAGGCATGGGAGAAGAGACCTTCATCGTAGAGAAAGAGGGCGGAGTGGCGCGCTGCACCATGAACGGCCCCATGATGAACGCCATGGGGAAATCCCTGCTCTATCCCATGTTGGAGAAGATGCGCCGGGTGCTCGACGACGATGAGGTGCGGGTCATCGTCATCAGGGGCGAGGGGGGCAACTTCTCCGTGGGGGCGGACCTGACCATCATGGGAGACAAGATGGACCCCGTTTTCATGCGCGACAGCATGCGCGACATGGGAAACCTCATCTACGAACTGCACGAGGGCCCCAGGCCGGTGATCGCCGAGGTGGACGGCTGGGCGGTGGGAGACGGTTTCGGCCTGGCCATGGCCTCGGACATCACCTACGCCACCGAGCGCGCCCGTTTCTATCTCAGCTTCATCAAGCTCTCCATCGTGCCCGATTTCGGCTCCGCTTACTTCCTCGCTCACCGCGTGGGGCTGGCCCAGGCCAAGGAGCTGGCCTTGACCGGCAGGGTGGTGGAGGCGGAGGAGGCGCTGAGGCTGGGGCTGGTCAACAAGGTGGTCCCCCACGAGGAGATCGCGGATGAGGTCATGAAGCTGGCGCGCAAGATGGCGGGACGCTCGCCCAATATCCTGGCTATGACCAAACGCATGCTGAACACCAGCCACCAGGTGGATCTCAAGACCCTGCTGGAGCTGGAGGCGCACGTGCAGTCCCTGGCGGTGCTGGCGCCGGAGCACCACGAGGACGTCAAGCGCTTCTTCGAAAAAAGCGCCGGCAAGGAGAAAGGCTGAGAAAAGAGCCACGACAGCCGGGCCTTAAGCGCCGTATGCGCGGC
>JACVJG010000341.1 GCA_015711875.1 Candidatus Solincola jinzensis
TTAGAGGGCCTCGAGCTCCTGCGCCATCTGAACCCACTCGAATGCGCCCTTGGTTCTGCGCTACAGCTCGTGCATGATCAGGTGAGCTGGAAAAGAGGCAAAGACATGCCCCAGGATGTAGGAGTCAGATTGATGGTAGATGGGCCGGGTTGAGAGGGCATACTTGACCTTGCGGAGGAATCGCTCCACCCGCCGCAGATTCTGTAGCGCATAGCCACTTCCTCTGTTGGCAGACCGGCGTTGGTTACGACCACACAGGCTATCGGCAGCAGGAGGAAAAAGAGTATATTGGTGATAGGATCGGAGAAAGCTTCTGCGCTCGGGTGCGGCTGCCTTGATAAGACAACGAGAGAGGGAGACGGAAGATGTTCTGTGATGAATGCGGCTCGGAGATAGAGGACGGCAGCCTTTTCTGCGAACAGTGTGGGGCTTCGCTCGCTGAAGGAGAGCCGACGCCCGCTAGGGGCGCGCTGTCCACCCCACCGCCGGTTCCTCCCGGCACGGAAAGCATGGCGCCTCCTCCCCCGGCGCCACCCGGGGGTCAACCAGGCGCACAGTGGGGCGCCGCTCCCCAGCCTGCGGCGCCGCCCGCGGGCAAGGGAAAGCTGCTTCCCGTGCTGGTGACCCTGGGCGTGTTGCTCGTGGTGGGCGTGGTGGCGGTGGTGCTCATGCTCACGGTTTTCAAGGAAAAGGACACGGGAAAGAAGGAGGAAGACTCCACGCCTGCCCCCTCGGCTACCGCCGAGGCGTACCTGAAGGCTCTGGAGGGCGGCGACCTTGACGCCCTTCTGGATCTGATCGACCCCGCCTTCATCGAGGACCTGAAGGGCGAGTACGGCAAGGAATACAAGAGCATCCTGAAAGGTTATTTTCTCGATCCCCTTCCCGAAGGCGTGAAATTCTCGGGCCTGGAGTTCTCGGAGGAGGTGAACGGCGACCGGGCCGAGATATCCCTTGTGAAGGGCGAGGTCACCTACCGCGACGAGAGCGGCAAGAAAGTCACTGAGGACCTGGCCGGGGCCCTGGACGATACCCTTGGGCTGGTGCGAAGAAACGGCGTGTGGTACCTGGACATGGAGAGTTTCGAGGAGTTTCAGGGCTACCTTGCCGATTATGAGGGCGGAGGCGGCAGTAAAGATGATGGCGGGGGAAAAGGCGGCAAGGGGACCAAGACCTTCGAGAGCACGCAGATCGGGATAAGCTTCGCTTACCCTCAGGAATGGGTGGTCAAGGAATACCCCGAGGGCGTGGTGGAGGTCGCCCCCGCGGGGGCCGAGGACAAGGCGAAAGTGTCCTTCTACACCGAGGACCTCACCGGGGTGGAGTACACCCTCGAGGACTGGGTAGCCTCGGAAACGGGCGAGCTGGATGCGCAGGGATGGCCCTACGAGGTGGTGGATACGAAGGTGGCGGGAAACCCCGCCGCCCAGATAACCTTCTCTTACCTAGGGGAGCAATCCTACGGCTACAAGGTCATGGACACCATCTTTATCTCCGGGGACACCGCCTACATCGTCTCCTACATCGCGCTGGAGGAAGTTTTCGACGGGTACCTGGATGCCGCGCGGGGGATGATCAAGTCGCTGCGTCTCCTGGCCAAGAGCTGAGCGCGCCCCTGCGCAACGGAGAATGGCTTTGAGGGTCCCCGCCGCCGTCCCTGCATATCGCTGGAGGAGGCCTTCAAAGGATACCTGGAAGCGGCACAGGGCATGATCAAGAGTTGGTAACACCCTTTCCATCGCCACGGGGACCCCACTTTGCCGACCGCGTGCTGCGCGGGATGCGATCAAGTCGCGGCAAGCGGGGTTCGCGCAATAGGGGATGTGCGTAAACGCGCTTCCGGAAGCCCGCTTAATCAGCCGGCATGGCGAGCTCGGGGAAGCCTCGCATCCCTACATAACCTCGGCGGGTCAAGGGTCTGGTGCGGGAATGCGGTGAACTCCTCCCAGGCGAGAGCCATACGCCCAGCATTCCTTTATAATCGAGGCATGAAAAGGTTTTGTGCTACCACGTTGGCGTTCCTGCTCGCTCTAGCGCTGCCCGCCTTCGCGGGCGGGTGCGGGGGCGGGTCGAAGGCTGGGGGAGAGGAAGGAGCGGCGATGTACGCCATAGAGGAGATCCTCGTCCCCAGGGAGCGCGACAAGCCTTTTGTGGTCGCGTGGACCAGGAGGTCCACGGGCATCGGTGACGTGTCCATCGAGCAGCTCGGCCTGCGTTTCTGGAAATGGGAGGGCTCCGGGCTGGTGGAGATCGCCCTCGAGGAGTACAAGCAACTCATCGCCAGACCCAAAGAGAGCAGCGCCGACTGGACCTACAGCCAGCACACCGTCACGGTCATAGAGATTGACGAGGATAAGGGCGAGGCGGTGGTGGAGATAGGGTCGCTGTACGGACCGCTCACCGGCGCCGGCATACGTTACCTCCTGCGCAAGGAGGGCGGCGGGTGGGAAAAGGTCTCCGAGGAGACGGTCTGGATCACCCGCCGTGAAGGCAGGATGCGCGTTCCGGTCCCCGCATAGCCTGAGCGGTGCCCAAGAGGTCGTAGCGGTTTATCCTCAAGCCGGTTCCTACAGCCAACCCGCGTTCTGCGCCAACGCGCGCCGCCGCCTTTACCAGGTGCCAATACAAATACGGGTCATGCTCCTTGATGCTCACCGCGGTTTGTGCTTGCGCGCCGAAGCCTTTACCGGTGTTTGACCATGCGGCATAAGCGGTCGGTTTGGCTTAGTAGTTGAGTGCGCGGAATACGAGCAGTCCAAGGTTTTCCGAGACCTCGTCCGGGCTGCCCTCGATGAAACCGCTCTGGCGGCTGTAGGCGGTGAAACCCACGAGGGTTACCAGTATCTGGGAAGCCGTGCGCGGGTTCAGGCCTTCGCATTTTCCCGCTTCCTGCATCTCGAGGATCTTGTCCTCGAGGATGCTGGAAAAAACGCGGTGGAATTCGTTGAACACCTCTCCGAACATGGGGGTCTCCAGCGCGGCCTCTATATAGACGTTATTGAGATCGCCGTGCCGGTCGAACACCTCGTTTATACCCCGCAGGAGGATGCGGATGGCATCGTAATCGTCAAAGGCGATGCGCTTCATGAGCACGCGGGAGGACTCCCCCAGGCGCGCCAGTTCGCGGATGAAGTCCTCCAGGATAGCCATGAGCACATCGTCCTTGCTCTTGAAGTAGTCGTAGAAAGTACCGTGGCCACAGCCAGCGCGCTCGATGATGTCCACCACCTTGGTGCGGTGATAGCCCTTCTCAAGGAAGACAGCGTGCGCGGCGTCCACGATCCTCGCGCGGGTAATCTCGGATTTGCTCCGCTTGGCCATGGGCTTGAAACCTCCGAACGGACGCTCCGTGAGGGCCCGGTCATGCCCTCGACTGCGTGTCGGTTCCTCAGGTGAACTATATCACATCGCGCGGCCGGGACGGGAGGAATACCCTGGCTCAGAGTATCGCTGGCAGGAACTCCCCATGCTTGCTTTCCCCGGCCTTCGTTCCGTAAAGCCCACGGGAGCAAGGACTGTTTTTCCGTGCGAAGCAGGTCTTTTTCGCCTCATAGGAAATCCCAAGGGGGCAAGGACCAGAAGGAATTCCGGCCGGCGTAGCGGTGGGTGTAGGCGGAGACCCCACGGGAGCAAGGACCGTGATTTCCCGAGATGGCAACCCCCGCGCGGTTGCCGGCGCGCCACGCCTTCCCCGTAGAAGGCCGCCCCCGGGGCGGTCCGCCATCTCCGGCACGGCTGAGATGCTGTAACGTTTCAGTAGGCGCTTTTCGGGTTGAAAAAGATTGAGAGACCACGGCTGACCGGGACATTGACAGCAGTGATAATAGGTGTGAATATTAACGTACTTTCACTGCGTTTATGTTCATCCAGGGGAGGGAAGAACCATGAGGCTGTTTCCGGACAAATTCAAGCTCGCTTTTTCCAGGGACCTGACCATGGCGGATTTCCACGACCGCATGGCGGAGTTGCGGGGCGACAGGACCATATGCAAGCTGCACGAGCCCTTGCGTTACCGCGAGTTCAGCCAGAGC
>JACVJG010000342.1 GCA_015711875.1 Candidatus Solincola jinzensis
GCCTAAGATATTCCTCCTGCCGTTCGAAGAGACGATCATGCTCCATATCCCGGAAACGGAAATCGATCTCCCCGCGGGTAAGGATGTGAATTGCGGCAAACTGTTCTACAGCGTAAGAAGCGGCGACAGCGAGCTTCATGTATCCCGGGTAGGTATAGGGCGGTACCTGGGGGACAAGGTTCTGCTCGATGAGCGCATGATCCCCCTCCCCGGCCCGTTTCCAAGCTTGACGGTCACCCTCTGCGACCTCGAGTCCCAAGAAGAGGTGTTCGAGCGCGAGCTGGATTTCCTGGACAAATCCACTGGAGATGAATCCGAGGAAAATTCGTCCCTCCCCTATCTGGTCTTCGGCGAAGAGGATGATGAAGGCCTCTGCCGCTTTACTGGGGATACCGTTAAAACCACCGAGTGCTGGCTGGTTAAGAAGCGCGACGCGCACATGGTGGATGAGGTGCCGGTTTTGGAAGAGGTCGCGCTGCACGGCGAGGGATGGTCCGGCTTTCATGCGCTGCACCTCAGCATAAAGGGAAAGGATTTCCTAACCCTCTCGGACGAGCGCGCCGGAGTCACGACCCGGATTCCCGTCCGCCTGGATCTCCAGGAACAGGTCAGGGTGCGGAAAAGCGGCCTCATTCCCGAGGTCACCTGGGCTGGAAAGCCGGTTTATAACCATCCGCCCGTCCTCGAGTTCCCCTTGCTTCAGGAGCCGGAAAGACTCGTCCTCGAGCTCGAGGACGGGGACGGGCACCCGCTCGGGGAACATTCTCTTGTTGAAGTGGCGAGGAAAAGCAAGGAGGCCCTCCTGGTCGATCTCGGTGAACTCGAGCCCCTTAAAGACGGGGGGCGAGGGCTTTACCGCTGCATCATCGCGGGAAAGCTGGGGGAGCGCATGGATCTTGACTTCGCCTGCATACCCGGGCTCTCGGTGGACTTCGGGGAGCAGGGGCGCTATCCCGACAGTGATGGCCGCGCCTTCCCGCTGGAAGCGGTCATAAACTGCCCGCAGGCAGAGGAAGCGAGAGCGGAAGGCATCATCGAACTCCAGACGGAAGAAGAAACAGATGGCGCAAAAAGGGTGCGCATCCCCCCGCACGAAACGGCGATCACCGTCCGCCTGCAGTTCGGCGAGGAGGAAATACCCCTGCGGGTGCGGATCCCGCGGTTCAGCTTCCGCATCGGGAACGGGGAGCAAAAAGCCGGGCAAACGGAATATTTCCCCGAGCATGCGGAAAACGGAAATGCTGATGTCGAGGGCACGCCTCTGAAAACCGGAGCCGAGAGAAACGATTCCCTGGGTGACCTCCACACCTCCTTGCTCCAAATCCGGCTGGAGGACCTGGAACCATATGGTCGCCTGGAGGCCTTCCTGCCCCGGCCCTGCCGGGAGGTCAAACTCTATCTCGAGGGTAATGACGTGTCCTCTATTTTCCCCAGGTGTTCTCGGAGCGTGCGCTTCGAGTTGGGGAAGTTTAAAGGCTTCATGCACGGCGAGAGTTCGCCTTCCTTCCGTTTCAGGCTCAAGGTGACCGATGAAGAAGGCGCAGACACGGATTTCCCCATCTTGACCGTTCGAAAGGGATGGGCGGTGATCAACCTGCAGAGGGAGGCAAAGGGGGGCGTACTCCGCCTGCAATGGGAGGAAGATGGGAGCAGATCGCTGGAGGGAGAGGTACTCCTTAAAAATCTCTTCCGTCCCTGGGAGGAACCCTCATCGGTGCGGGTAAAAGTAGGTGAGAACACATGTGCAATCCCTATACCGGGAGGTAGTACGGCGCGTGGCCGGTTCGCAGTATGTTTCCGCCTGCTCGACGAGTGGGAATGGGACATGCCTAGGCTTCCGTTCCAACTGCCGACCGACGCATATAAGGAATATTTTTGCCTGGACCTGCAGAGGATTGTCCCTTCTTACACCATCACCGAAATATACCGAGAGCTGGAAAGAGCCACCGAATCGCTTTTCTGGACCTTGCCGAACTGGCGGGAGGAGAAGCGCGCACTTGTCTTCGAAGGCATCAAAGACGATTCCCCCGAGGAGGAGGTCCGCGCCGCCCTTCTCACTTACCTGTACTGGCAGACGGCTTTCGGCGGCCACCACCGCGAGGTGGAGGACAGGCTTTGCGATGCGGTCATAGGGTGGGCATCGGTAAGGAACAGGGAGCCTCAGTTAATCGGTATTCTTGACGAGTTGGAGGATCTGGGGGGAAAACAGGTGGCTAATGGCGTGGAGAGTCTGCGCCTGCGGTTACAACCAGAGAAATTCGAACCCGCATTCTACCCTGGAGAGAGGCTTAGGCTCACAAATAGTAACCGCATATTTGAGTACTTGGGTGTCATAACCTCCGTTGAACATGGAAGGACAAAGCGTATGATGAAAATGATTGATATTGAGGAAACCGCAAAGGGCAAGAGAGGGAGGAATAACGTACGAGTAACAAGAGCTGTTCGCCGTGCATTAGCTTCTTCCCGATAGACATGTACGTGGAGTTCGAGCCTTACGAAGATTGATGCCGGGTATACCCGACAAACATGGACATCACGGATACATATTGGGGTTCTTCTTGGTTGGAACCAACCGTCGCTAGGCGAAAGGAAAGCAAACGATAAGATGTGCACAGCAAATCAGGCCATTGAGAGTCGTGGTGAGTTGTAGATCGCCGTAAGAAGAAAGGTGAGTAAGTTCAAAGCACGATATAAGGGGGCTTCTGGGAAGGCGTGACGATCATATGTGCCTTTCAGTTACGTGTAAATTGATGCAAAGACGGCAAATCACCCGCGGCCTCGAAACGCTTAGTTATTCGCTTTCGATGTTGGGGTTCAGTTTATGAATCCGAAACCTCGGATCACGTAGGAGGATCTCCGAAGATGGCCCTCAATCCAATCGAGGTCACCGAAAGGATAAGGGACTATTACCTCCGCTACCTGCGGACCATCTTCCCCATCCAGGACGAGGAACTGGCCTGCAAGTTCAGGCAAGAGCTGGAATCCGAACGCCTCATCAAGGGCCCTTATCTGGAGGCGACCCCGGGTTATTCAACAGGAAAGAGCGTGAGTGAACTGATCTCGGAAGGCATTTTGCACCCCGCTTTCGAGGAACTCGACCACGCGGACCATTTTTCACTGAACAGGCCACTTTACGTCCACCAGGAAAGGGCGATACGCAAGACGGTGGCAGAGGGCAGGAATCTGGTCATCGCCACGGGGACGGGAAGCGGGAAGACGGAGGCCTTCCTCATCCCCATCCTCGACCACCTGTTCCGGGAACGGGAAGCGGGAACCCTGGGACCGGGGGTGCGCGCCCTGCTCCTCTACCCCATGAACGCCCTGGCCAACGACCAGCTCGAGCGCCTGCGGGCGCTGCTGCGTGGTTCCGGGCTGCCCGTCTCCTTCGGGCTCTACGTGCAGCAGGACGCCGAGCGGCTGGAGCTCCCCGAGCCGCCGGTGCCTGAACTCGAGCGCGTCAACCGCGGCCAGATCCGGGCCGACCCGCCGGACATCCTCCTCACGAACTACAAGATGCTGGAGTACCTGCTCGTCCGGAAGGAGGACCGCGGCCTCTTTTCGCCTGCGCTGCGCTTCCTGGTGCTGGACGAAATCCACTCCTACCGCGGGGCGCTGGCCTCGGAGATCGCCTGTCTCATCCGGCGTCTCAAGGCCCGCGCCGGGCTGGAACCCGGCCGCCTGGTCGGCGTCGGCACCTCAGCCACGGTGGCCGAAGGCGAGGAAGGCGTGCAGGCGCTGGCGCAGTTCGCCACCCGTCTCTTCGGCGAGACCTTCCAGCCTTCCGACGTCTTCGCCGAGGAGGTGGCGCCGCCGCCGGACGCCGCCGTCCCGCGCTGGGTCCCTGAGGCGCCCGATCTGTCGCCCGAAGCCATCGAGTCGCTGGACATCGCCAACGATGAGGCGGTCGTGGCACTCGCGGAGCGGCTCACCGGCCGCCAAGCGCCGGCGGGCGGGCCTGTGGCGGAGCGCGTCGCAGCTCTGAAGCAGGGCAACGCGGTCGTGCAGGCCCAGGAGGAGCA
>JACVJG010000343.1 GCA_015711875.1 Candidatus Solincola jinzensis
GGTGACGATGACCCCGTAACCGCCGATCTCTGCGGCCTCCCTGATCCTGGCGGAGATCGCCTGCCTGTCGTCCTTCAGGACTTCCCCCCTCGAGACCTCGAAGCCCTCTCTCGCCAGGCGCTCCATGATAGCGGGAGCATTGGTGTCCTCTATCTCCCCGCCCTCCACCTCAGCGCCGGAGGAGAAAACCATGACCCTATTGGCGACCTTACGGAGGATCTCGGCGGCCATCTGCTCTCCCCGCTCGAGCGCTTCCAGCGTGCGCTGCCTGTCCAGGGCGATCCACCCCAGCATCCCCCGCGAGGAGACGGAAGCCCCGTCCGCGACGTATACGCCGGGAAGAGACCCCAGGCTCGCCAGAAGTTCCTCCTGCCTCCCCGCGATGGCGTGCGCGTCGACACGGTTGTTGTGGACATCCAGAACGAGGGTTTCATCGCGATAGTCGACCACGAGCACTTCCGCGCGTTCGAGCCCCAGGACGTCCGCCGCCGCCGCCGCGATGGCCGAAAGGTTGGCGCCCCGCAGGCGGATGCCCTCGATCTTCAGTTCCGTCTTGCGCAGCAGGTCGTATCCGCCCATATGCCCTGCCTCGAACCATCGCCCCTATGCACGGCCACTATGCAAGGCCCCTCTGGCCCAGCCACTTGGGCAGCAGCTCCTCCTCGACCCTCTTGCGGACCGTGGGCGCTTTTTCGACCATCTCGTCGGCCAGGGAGGGGCTGAGGTTGAAGTGGCCGTAACTGCCGTCGAAGATCAGCACCTTGTCGGTGTGCGCCGCCCGGCGCGCCTTCCTCATCGCCGCCTCGAAATCGGGCGCCGTCCTGATCAGGCCGAGATCGCCCATGTCCTTGAACATGGGGTTGGCCCGGTCCAGCCTCAGGTAATCCAGCTGGTCCTTGCCCACGATAAAGATGGGCTTGGAGAAGAGGTTGAGGAAAGGTATTCCCGCCCATTGCTGGTTGATGACCACGGCCTTGAGCGCGGGGTTGATGCCGTCGCTCAACATGGCCGTGGCCAGGTCGGCCCTCCGCTCGAAAGGCACTTCGTCGATCATCATCAACGCGGAGGGCGTGTCGAGATCGATGATGCTGCGGCCGCGCACGTTGGAGAACATGAGCACGCCGAAGGTGACGCCCCCCGCATGCACGTAGTAACCCCACCTCCCGCCGTCGATCACCGCGATGCATTCGTCCAGCGATTCGAGGAGCTGCTGAATCTTGCCGAACCTCTCCAACTGGCCCGCGGTGATGCGCCGATCCAGGGCGAAGAGGTCGTTGTCGGCGTCGATGGCCAGGATCCCCGCGGGGGACATCCTCATCATGCAGCTGAAGGCGTACCTCTCCCGCACGAAGGGGGACCTGTAGATGGCCACGGGCAGGAAGTTGCTGCTGCGGTTCTTGAAGGAGTAATGGTAGGCGGAGCGCGATTCCAGGCGCGCGTAGGACATGATGAAGGCCTTGAAGCTCCTCCCCAGGAAGCGGTGGAAATATATCTCCCGGGGGTCATCGTAATAGGAGTGGACGACCCAGTCGGCGTCGTACGCCTTCTTGATGCCGTAGAGGGTTCCCACCTCCGTTTCGATGGGGACCCCTTTGTCGTAGGGGCCGAAATCGAAGAGCCTGCCGGGGAACAGGTCGTCCAGGTCGAAAGCCTCTATGACCTCCCTGGATTCCCGGAACCCCCGGTAGGCCGCCACGCCGAGATAGACGTTCTCGCAGCCCGTCCTCTCCACGACGGCGTCCCTTATCGCGCCGAGCATCTCGCGGTAGGGCCGGCCGCCGAGGATGCTGAAACCGTGCTCGGAGGCCAGCAGGTGTACGCGGTGCCCGGGCTTGATCATCTCCATATCCACGTTCTCGAGGGTCTGGAGGGTGCTCCGGCGTATGGCGGAATAGTCCTCACCGTAGCAGTAGCTGTTCTCGGCCATCTCCGGGAAGAGCGAGCCGACCGCGAGGGATACGAAGCCGGGGTGGGCGGCGGCGCGTCTGCGGGGCGGGGACTGGTAAACGGATTCCATCAACGGCGGGGGTGGTATGGCAGGCGCGTACATCGTCATGCCCCCTTATCGTCCCGCATCCCGCGGGCTTCTCTGATCATGGACACGTCCTCGAGCAGGCGGTATTGGGGGAACTCGGCGTCTATCTCCCGCAATCTGTCCTCGGGGATGTCCAGCGGGCTCAAGGGGTGGTGGTAGAGACGGCTTCGCGCCCGTTCCTCCGGCTGGACCCCGCCCGCGTCCAGGATCTTGAAGATGTTGACCAGGCAGTAGATGCCGCACCCCCGCCTCACGCCGGTCATCGCGCAGACGTCCTCCGGTGTCTTCGCACCCAGAAGGACGGCCCCGGCCAGCTCCTGGGCGGTGATGAAGGTGCAGGCGCAGATCGCCTCCCCCGGGGCCAGGCCCACCTTGCGGCATATCTCCCTGATCCTCTCCCCATCGAGTCCGGCAACGTCCACCGACAGGGCGCGGTCCCCGGAGCGCGGCAGCATGGCGATGGCGTTCTCGGGGCAGGCGTCCATGCAACGCTGGCAGTCGATGCACCTCTTCTCGTCGACGGCCATTCTCTTATCCTCTTTTGCAAGGGCGATGGCGGCGGCGGGGCAGATCTCCTCGCATTTCCGGCAGACCCTGCAGGCGGTATCGTCGATACGGGGAACGTAATCTCGAACGATCATGAGGGCTCCTTTCCCAGCTCGGCTCGCTCGAGCCGTGCGGAGATTTTCTTCCTGAAGCTGCCGACCATCTCGCCGAGGAGGACGAGGAGATAGTCCATGGAGGAGAGGTCGCCCTCGAAGGTCATCATCCCCGTGTTCATGAGATCCACGGCATTGAGGCGCAGCTTCTTCCGCAGCGTGTCCGCCTCTCCCCATCCGTTCCAGACAGCCGAGAAGTTCACGAACCCCTCGATATGCCTGCTGTAGCCGAGCCTGCCCCTTCTCAGCCTGAAGAGCCGGGATACATCGCTCGCGCTCGAGCGCACGACGAACGACAGGTCCTTCTCCATCAGGAGCCGCTTGAAGGATGGGTTAACCGCCGATGCAATCCCGAGCGCCACCTTCAGCGAAAGGTAGGTGAAGAAAAGGGCAGCCCTGAATATCATCGTCGATTCCTTTCGCTCATCCCGCGGCGCCGGCCTCCGCCGCCGTTACCTCCATGCGCATGTCGAGAAGGGGCGCGTCGACTATGGCCCGACCGACATCGAGGATATCGACGTCCATGGATCTCAGTTCCACGATATCTTCGAGTTGGATATCGCCCCCGAAGGCTATGCTCACGGCGTCCCGCAGGCCAGCATCACGCAAGGCCGCGGATACCCGGCCGATATCCTCCCGTATCCCCGTGTCGATGAAGACGACCGCCGCCCCGCCGGCGGCGGCCTCACATGCCTCCCGTGCGATATCTTCATATCTCCCTTTGAGCTGCACCACCTTCGCGGACCCGTTCAGACTCGAGGCCGCCTCAAGGCATGCCGGGATACCGCCCAGCATCTCCACGTAATTCTTGTCCAGGTAAACGAAGGGACCGGAGACCATGCGGTAAAATCCGCCGCCGGTCACGATGGCCTTGCGGATGGTCTCCTTGAGCTGCGGTGGCATCTTCTTCCAGGCGCCGCAGACGATACGCGGCCTGCCGCCGGCCCGCTCCACGAACGCCCGCGTGGCGGTGGCGATGCCGGAGGGCTTGGCCAGCAGGCCTATCAGGACCTCCTCGGCCAGAGCGATCTGCTTCGGTTTTCCCCGCAACCTGACCACCACGTCGCCCGCGCGCGCCCGCGCGCCTTCCCCCGCGACACTCTCCAGGAAGACACCCAGCCTTTCCGCCTCTGCCGCGACGGCATCGCTCCCGCTGATGATCCCGTCCTCCTCGGCGATTATGCTGGCGGCGTATATCCTCCCCGCTATGCCGCGGAAGACCTTATCTCGAATATCGATAGATCGGTTCTCCTCCATCGCCGTTTTCGCCCTTGCCGGAGGCGTGAATAGCCAATCGTAAAAAGTCTATCACTTTTATG
>JACVJG010000344.1 GCA_015711875.1 Candidatus Solincola jinzensis
ATCGGGAAGTTCGACGAGGACGGATACCTCTACATCGTCGACCGCAAGAAGGACATGCTCATCTACAAGGGTTACAACGTCTATCCCCGTGACCTCGAGGAGGTGCTCAACGCCCATCCCGCGGTGGCGCAGTCGGCGGTGGTGGGAAAGTACGACGAGCGCTCCGGGGACATACCCATAGCCTTCGTCGAGCTCAGGCCAGGAGCCCAGGCCAGTGAGGAGGAGTTGCTGGAGTACGCCAACGGAAAGCTGGCGGCCTACAAGAAGATCCGCCTGGTGAGGATCGTGGAAGCTCTGCCGGCCAGCGGGGCGGGGAAGATACTGCGGCGCGAGCTGAGGGAACAGGCCCAGTCCTTCGAGATCTAGGAAAAAGCCTACTTTACATAAGATACATTATCGGCGCTTTGCCGAGGTGGGCTTATCCGCTGGATGTCCAGGCCGGCTAGGGCAAGAGCTTCCTCTCGCGCCCTTCCGTTTGCCGTGAGGCACACGCGCCGGCGGTTTCGTAAGCGCGGTGGCGTATGATGGACATAGCGCGAGATGATATCGTCTCACGCGGACCACCGCTAGCTCAATCGCGTCCCAAAGCTTCGAGGAGAGCCGCCGTGGCGGCAGGGCCTTTTATGGCTTCCTCGGTTTTGAATTTAACGGATTTTCCCATCGAGTAAAACAATATAAGGAAATGAAGGGCCTGGGACGAATATTAACATGAGGAATACTATGGCATAAACTATACAAACAGCTTACTTACGTCTTTTGCCAAGGAGGGAGGCATGTCCGGCGCCAAGCGATGTCCTACTTGCGGCGTTCCCCGGGAATTCTCGCGCGAGAACACCTGGAACCCCGACGGCACCATCACCCAGACCAGGAATCCAGACCATCGCGTGATCTTCTACGAGGCCGAGGGCATGAAGAAGCTTCTCTCCAACCTGGAAGCGCTGTTGGGCGTTCCCGTGGACCGTATCGCCATCGAGGGCAAGCGCAAGTCCACCTATCATTACCTGGAGGGGATGTTCTCGGGGCTTAAATTGGCCCTGATCAAGGCTTTTCTGCGCCGCAAGGTATACGAGACCATCTCCGCGCGCGGGGCCATGCTTGGTTACGGCCACTTCGAGCTGGTGGACGTAAAGGCAGGGGAATACCTCAAGGTCTTCGGGCGCAATGTCTACTCCGCCGTCCTCTTCTGCGGAGACCTCGCGGCGGTGTTCAACCGCGTGGAGGGACTGCCCGCCTCGCTGGACATCGAGGAGCGCGACGGCGGCTACCTCATCACCGTCACCCCAGGGCCCGAGATCGAGGAGGAGATCGCCTCGCGCCTGGAGCGGGTGGTCATACCACGTAAGCCGGGCAACATCTCCTATCAGGTATGTCCCACCTGCGGGATACCGGAAGAGATAACCGCTTTCAAATGGGATCTGGACGCCGGCACCATCACCGACCCCTCCACGGGCAGGCACATGGCGGTGCTGGGAGCCGAGGGCATCGATTCCGTGTTCCGCGAGCTGGAGGCGGAACTGGGCGAGGAGATCCCCCACAGCATAGTGGAGGCGCAACGTCAGTATGTGGTGGAGACCCTGCACCGCCGCGAGGTCGAGCAGAGCCCGGATTACCTCACCCGCCAGATCGCCCTGCGCGGCATGGGCAACCTGGTGCATTTCAACCTCACCCGCGAGGGAGTGCGTGCGGTGGTGGAGAACGCCGTCCCTCCCCTGTTGGTGGCGGGGATGATGCAGGGTATCTTCGACCTCATCACCGCGGGCAGCTCCACCTGTGAGTACCAGCGCGGCTCCGACGGCACCCTGGAGGTGGAGATCAAGAGAAAGGGCGCCTGAGGCCTTCCCTCGCCGCGCTGGCGTTTCGAAAGTGCTTACATACCCGTTTTTCCATGATAGCGTGAGGATGAAATATGCGCCCAGCTCGCCGAGCCGCGGTTTCGAGAGCTTTTATACCCGATCATCCCAGGAACGGGCCACGACCAACCGCCCCAGCCATATCCCGCCAACGGCCATTAAGAGAATTTAGTTTATTGTTAATTAGTATATTATTTACCATATAAAGGGCTGGATGCGCGAGAAGGCCCTCCCGAGAATGCTGGCGGCTGGCCCTGTTCCATCCGCTCGCCCCACCTTTTCCCCGTTAGAGTCCCCTTTAGTGGTGTATGAAGGAAGGGGAAGAGGTGCCAAGGAATGGAGTGGAGCCATAGGCGAAACGGAATTCCTTTGCCGCCCCCGCTAAAGGTTGCGCCTCTGGAGCCCGCCTTGAAGAGCTGGGCAAGACGATGAAGGTCGTGGCTCGATCCCGCTTCCCGGAAGCGTCCATATCTTCGGCATGGAAGACAACCGCGCCTCTAAGCACGCGTTCGCAGGGCCGGCGCGATGCGCGCCGGCCCTGCGTATGGCCCTTTTGGTTCTTCGTTCTTCGTTATCGTCCCTTCTCCAGAAAAGCCGCTTGCCGAACGCATACCCATGGGCGGGGCCTCTGATGCCCCGGCTTGCGCCTCTCCCGCCATCTACCCTTAAAGGCCATGGCCATCTTTCCCCGCTTTCCGGCGCGAAAAGGTTTATTGCGCAGGGCGGAAGGCCAGGAAGGTACGGGCCTTTTCCCCCTCCCCGCGGTGCAGGAAATCCACCTTCATGGGGGTGCCGATCTTTATGGACTCGGGGTCGCGAGCATCCACTCCCTCGATGCGGGCCACCATGCGCGGACCTTCCACCAGGGTGACCACCCCTGTGCAGTAGGGGTTATTGCGGCCGTAGCCCTCCTCGATCATGAATGAGGGACCGATGGAGATGCAGGTATAGGCGGCCAGCTCCCCCTCCCCTTTCATCTCGTGCCACTCCATGTCCTCGGAACGGCATTCCAGGCAGAATCGGCGGGGTGGGACGTAGATCTTTCCGCACTTGCGGCAACGAGAGCCCATGAACTTCTCCTCCTCCAGGAACTTGCGGTAAGAGATGTCGCTGAAAGGCCTCTCATCCATTCGCTTACCTCCTCTCGAAGATGGTGAAGGTGCAGGTCCCGCCCGTGCCACCCAGGTTCTGGGTGGCCCCGATATAGAGGTCCCTGCCCGGGATCTGGCGCTCCCCCGCCTCTCCCCTCAGTTGCTTCCAGACCTCGTACATCTGGGCGGTGCCCGTGGCCCCCACGGGGTGCCCTTTGCACTTCAGGCCTCCCGAGGTGTTGATGGGCATGCGCCCCTCCCGGCGCGTCTCGCCCTCGGCGATGGCCTTGTACCCCTCGCCCTCGGGGAAAAAGCCCAGGTCCTCGACGTGGATGAGCTCCGCGATGCTGAAGCAGTCGTGCACCTCCGCGAACTGCACGTCTTTGGGTGTGAGTCCGGACATGCCGTAGGCCTCCGCCGCCGCCTGCTTGTTGGCCTCGAAGGAGGTGAGGCTGGGGCAGGCGTGAAGGCCCCTGCCGCTCCCCTGGCCGAAACCCACGATGTAGATGGGATTGTCGGTGAAGCTTTTGGCCAGCTCCTCCGCCACCATGAGGATGCAACTCGCGCCGTCGCTGATGGGGCAGCAGTCGTAGAGGTGCATGGGCCAGGCTACCGGGGGGTTAAAACGCGGGTCGAAAAGGGCCTCCTTCTCGTCCGCCCAGTCGGGCACCGGCTCCCCTTTCTTGGCCGCCTTGGCCTTGCGCGCCTCCATGAGGTCCCGTATGGTCTGCTTGAACTGTCCCTTGGGATTGAGAGGCGCGTTCTCATGGCTCTTGATGGTGATGTTCATGAGGTGTTCGCGCCCCGCGCCGTACTTGTGGAAATATGCGGTGGCCAGGGCCCCGAAAACCCCTGGAAAGGTGTAGCCAGCCTCCCCTTCGTAAGGGGAGATAGCCAGGGCCAGGCCCTCGGTGACCTCCTCGGTGGTGCACTTGGACATCTCCTCCACCCCGCCCGCCAGCACGATGTCGTACATGCCGGAGGCTATGGCCATGAGCCCGTCCCGCATGGCCAGGGTGCTGGAGGCGCAGGCCCCCTCCGTCCTGGTCACCGCCCTGGGC
>JACVJG010000345.1 GCA_015711875.1 Candidatus Solincola jinzensis
CGGGTCTCGAAGGGGGGTGCGAATATGGATCGAAGTCGCGCTTTGACGGGAACTTTGGGGACGGCATATCGAGGCCGAGGGAGCGCGAAAGGGTAGAATTATCAGGCGAGGCAGGTTTTGGCGGGGGAAGAACGGAGCGCCATATGGAAGTGACCGTCGCCAGGTACGCGGGTTTTTGCCCCGGGGTGAGGCGTGCAGTGAGGATGGTGGAGGAGACGCTCGAGACCTTCAGCGCCGATGTCTATTCCCTGGGGCCGGTCATCCATAACCCCCAGGTGGTGGCGGAACTCGAGGCGAGGGGGCTTAACGTGCTCCCGGAGGATGAGTCCGCTTGGGAGAATATGAGACTTTCCGATGCGTGCGTGGTCGTGCGCTCACACGGCATACCCCCAGACCAGATGGAATCGCTGCGGCGCATGGGTGCTTTCCTGGTGGACGCCACCTGCCCCACGGTGAAAAAGGCGCAGAGAGCGGCCATGCGACTGGTGGGGGAGGGTTACAAGCTCTTCGTGATAGGAAACGCCGATCATCCCGAGGTAAAGGCAATACTCGGGCATGTCGGGAACGAGGCGGTGGTGATCGAGGAGATCCAGGAGCTCAAGGACTGGTGGGAGGGGTGGCCGCGCAAAGTGCGCAAAGTGGGGCTAATCGCCCAGACCACCGTTGACCTCATGATGTTCAGGTCCCTGGTGGACGGCCTTATCAATGAGGTGCCCGAGCTCATCCGCGAGGTGATGGAGCTGAAGATCATCAACACCCTCTGCCGCAACACCCTGGCCCGCCAGGCGGAGGCCCTGCAGTTGGCTCTGGGGAACGACCTGGTGGTGGTGGTGGGGGGAAGGAACAGCTCCAACACCGAGTTCCTGCGCCGTATATGCGAGATGGCCGGCACGAGGGCGCTTAAGATCGAGACGGCGCAGGAATTGGACGATTCCATGCTCGGGGATGTGAGACGCGTGGCGGTTCTGGGCGGGGCCTCCACGCCGTTGTCTCTGGTGGAGGAAGTGCGCGAGCGCCTTTCCTTGGTTTGAGAGGGGTTTAACAGGACTCGGAAAAAGACCTCTTTAGCGGGTGAGGTGCGGCGTGAGCCCCGGCTTGGGAGCGGTTGCCAAGCAGAAGGGGACATCGAAGCCGCCGTTCCCCTGCCGGTTGGGAGCGGTTGATCGGCGAAAGGGCCAGAAGATCACGGAGTGAATATCACGGGGATACCTTGACCTGGATATCGGAGGTCGGACAGTATGCTTAATATCAGGGACACTCACGGGGGAGAGGGATGTCGGAGATGATGATGCCGGACGCCGAGAGCGCCGCCAGATCCTACATAGGGGATATGGAGGCTTACCGCGAGATGTACCGGCGCTCCCTCGAGGAACCCGACGGTTTCTGGTCACAACAGGCGGAGTCCCTCGCGTGGTTCAAGCGCTGGGAAAAGGTGCATTCTTGGGACCCAGAGCTATTTATTTGCAAGTGGTTCGAGGGAGGCAGGCTTAACGCGTCATATAACTGCCTCGACCGCCACCTGGAGGCGGGTAGAGGCGACAGGGCCGCCATCATCTGGGAACCCGACGAGCCGGGCGAGGGAGAGGTCTTCACCTATTCCCGCCTGCACGGGGAGGTGTGCAGATTCGCGAACGTGCTGAGGAAGCACGGCATCGGCAGGGGGGACCGCGTGTGCATCTACCTGCCCATGGTGCCGGAGCTCCCGGTGGCCATGCTCGCCTGTGCCCGCATCGGCGCCGTGCATTCCGTGGTTTTTGCGGGTTTCTCCTCCGACGCTTTGCTGGGGCGCATCCTGGACAGCGATTGCCGTGCCCTTATCTGCGGAGACGCGGTGAGGAGGGGAGGCAGGACCATCCCCTTGAAGGAGAACGTCGACGAGGCCCTGGAGGGGGCGCCAAGGGTGGAGAAGGTCTTCGTGGTGAGGCGGGCCGGCGCGGAGGTGGAGATGGCGCCGGGGCGCGACCTGTGGTGGCATGAGGAGGTCGAGACTGGGGATATAAGTGAGGATTGCCCGCCCGAGGAGATGGATTCCGAGGACCCGCTCTTCATACTCTACACCAGCGGGAGCACCGGAAAGCCCAAGGGGGTGTTGCATACCACGGCAGGTTACCTGCTCTATGCCTCGCTGACACACCGGTGGGTTTTCGGGTTACATGACGACGACATATGGTGGTGCACGGCTGATATCGGTTGGGTGACGGGTCATAGCTACATAGTCTACGGACCACTGGCTAACGGGGCCACGGAGGTGATGTTCGAGGGCGTCCCCACTTATCCGGCCCCTGACAGGTATTGGAAGATAGTGGAAAAGTACGGGGTAACTGCGTTTTACACCGCCCCCACGGTGCTGCGCTCTCTCATCCGCGAGGGAGACGAGTGGACGCGTGGCGCCGACTTATCATCTTTGCGCGTGTTGGGATCGGTAGGGGAGCCCATAAACCCCGAAGTGTGGCTCTGGTACCACCGGCGTATCGGTGGTGGCAGATGCCCGGTCATCGACACGTGGTGGCAGACCGAGACGGGCGGGGTGCTCATCACCTCCATTGCGGGCACCACGCCCATGAAGCCGGGATCGGCGGGTTTCCCGTTCTTCGGGATCGATGCGGTGGTGCTCGACCAAGACGGCAAGGTGTGCGCGCCGGGAGAGAGCGGCTACCTGTGTTTGCGCAGACCCTGGCCCGGCATGATGCGTACGGTCTATGGCAACCACGAGCTGTTCGTGAAGAATTACTGGAGCGTTTTCCCCGGTTATTACCTAAGCGGCGATGGGTGCCGGGTGGACGAGGACGGTTTTTTCTGGATGGAGGGGCGCATAGACGACGTGATAAATGTCTCCGGACACCGCATCGGGACCGCGGAGGTGGAGAGCGCTCTGGTCGGGCACCATTACGTGTCCGAGGCGGCGGTAGTGGGTGTGCCCCACGAGATAAAGGGGCAGGGTATCTACGCCTTTGTCACCCTCAAGGCGGAATACGAGCATCTGGATGGAGAGGAGGTGAAAAAGGAGCTTATCGCTCATACCCGCAAGGAGATCGGTCCCATCGCCACTCCTGACGCCATACAGTTCGCGCCCGCCCTTCCCAAAACGCGCAGCGGCAAGATCATGCGCCGTATCCTGCGCAAGATCGCCGAGGGTTCCAGTGGAGACGATCTCGGCGATACCAGCACGCTGGCCGATCCCTCCGTGGTGGAGATCCTGGTGGAGGGGAGGAGGCTCCTTATGCGGTGACGGTACCGGCAGCGAAGCGGCAAGGTAAACAGCAAGGCAGGGAGTTTAAAGGAGAGCAACAATGGCAGATGAGAAACTGGCAAATCCGGCTGTCTTGGGGCTGACCTGTTTCGGCCTCACCACCATCCTGCTTAACCTGCATAACGCGGGCATTTTCAAGCAGGACGCCTCCATCCTGGCCATGGGCATCTTTCTGGGCGGGTTGGCCCAGATAATCGCCGGGGTCATGGAGTTCAAGAAGGGAAACACCTTCGGCACCACCGCCTTCATCGCCTACGGGTCCTTCTGGCTGACCCTTGTCTTTATCATCATCGCCAGGCCCTATATCGGCGAGCGCCTTGGTCTGGAGGCCAGCAACAGGGGCCTGGCATGGTATCTGTTCATCTGGGGCGTGTTCACCTCCTTCCTCTTCATCGGGACCCTCAGGGTGAACCGCGTGCTCCAGGCGGTTTTCGCCACCCTCATCGTCCTCTTTTTCCTCCTGGCCGTTTCCTTCGGCTGGGGCAACAGCGGGTTGCTGAAAGTCGCAGGGGTCATCGGCATCATCTGCGGGTCCCTGGCCGCCTACCTGGCTGTGGCGGAACTCCTCAACGAGATGTACGGTAGAACGCTGTTTCCCATCTGGCCGGTGGGGGAAAAGGAGAGCTACAAGAGGCCGGAGGATCTTTGAGGAAGGCCCGGCCTTGGGCGAAACAGGAGAGCGGCAAATCCGTAACGTCCAAATCGCGGCTGCCGCTCCAGGAAATCGCCCGGCTTTGCC
>JACVJG010000346.1 GCA_015711875.1 Candidatus Solincola jinzensis
GGCGAAAACGATTGGCCTGGAAAAGGCTGGGGTATACTCCGCCGCCCTTCATGCGCTAGGCGATGCATCGTTCCGCCAGCGTATGGGCAATCCCGTAACCCGCCGCCCCCACCTACGAGGCGTCGCGCGGCTCCGGAGACGTACGGGCGCCACCTTGCGACTCACCGCCCACCACACACGAGCGGCGCAATGCCATTGCGCTCACGTCGCGACCCCCGCTTCCACGCCGCCCCCCGCGCGAGGTGGCGCCCCCACCGCGCCTAACCCTCGCTGTGCACGCGCACCAGGCTCCAGCTCATGCCCTGGGTGGAGAAGCGCAGCTCGTAAACCTCGGGGTTATCGCTCATCACCGAGTAGTAGAGCTCCAGGTAACGCCCCTTCATGGCGCGATAGGCGCCGAGCACCCGCCGCACCTCGTATCTCCTGCCGCGCCAGAGGAAGGCGGTGGGGCGCAGCTTTCCGCCGCGGAAAACCGCCGCCACGTCCACCGGCTCCTCTATAAGGGTCACCATTCCGGACTCCTCCTCAGGGGCGTGGCCGCCACGCGCCAAGCCTCATCCTTAAGTGCCGCCCACACGCCGTTTTTCTCTTTCCTCTTCCTCCCGGCGGAGACGCAGGGAGGGCTTCACGCCCTCCCTGGATGCCTCTCGCCATGCGATCCCGTGCCGCGCGGCTATGTCACACGGGTCGACCACCGCCATGCACTGCCAGGAATGCCACACCCGGCACCCGGGCCAACCCTGGTCGATGATCCCGTATGTTCACGGGTGCGGGCCCGGGAACCCGCGCCCCGGCGAAACGCCCTGCGGCCACCGGCGGGACAACGGGCCCCTGGCGCCATGGAAGCGGGCGCGACGCCTCAGACCCGTTCCCTCAGCAGGGCCACCACCTTCCCCGCCAGCCTGACCTCTGCTTCACCCCGCTCCACCCTTAGAACAGGGTAGGCGGGGTTGGAGGGCACCAGCTCCACCGCCCTTCCTCGACGCCGAAAACGCTTCACGGTGGCCTCGCCGTCCACCAGGGCCACCACCACCTCGCCGTCCTCCGCCTCCGGGCTGGGGTCCACCACCACCAGGTCCCCGTCCTTTATGCCGTCTCCGACCATACTGTCGCCCTTCACGCGCAGGAGAAAGCGTCCTCGCCCGCCCCAGCGAGCGGGCACCGGAAGCCACTCCTCCACCTCCTCGGAGGCATAGCGCAGGGGCCCAGCGGGCACCTCGCCCACCAGGGGCAGGTAAGCCGCGGTTTCCCTGAGCCCGCCGCGCACCTGGATAGCCCGCGCCCCGGGAGCGCGGGAGATGAAACCCTTTCTCTCCAGCGCCTCCAGATGGCGCTGGGCGCCGCGGGTGGAGGATATCCCCAGGGCCTCGCAGATCTCCCGCACGCTGGGAGGGTAGCCGCTGCGCTCCAGCTTCTCCAGGACGAAGCCGAGCACCTCCTCCTGCCTGGGCGTCAGCTCATGCAATCCTCTTCACCTCCACGCCCCATTATAGTATACATGTGTTTACGTGTAAACATCCGTTTACGTCAATGCGGGGATCCTTGCCCGGAGGCCGGCGCACGCTCCGGAGCGAGAGGAGGGTACGCCCATCTCGCGAGACACGGGCAGCGGAAAAAGCGGGCTTAAAGGCGCGGGGTGGGGGCACGGAGAGGCGCGACGCGATTATGCCTGGGCGACCCGGAGGAGAAGCGGAGGTTTCAAGGCGCGGTGTTGGGGGTAAATAATTCTTGGACCTCACCAAAGCCGGGAAGTTTCCGGCGCGAAGATCACTTGGAGGTGAAAAATGGTGCGGGGACCTCACGGCCATGAGAAAACGAGCGTCGAAGTACTGCGGGTTCTCTGCCCAAAGTGCAACAACCGCGTAGCCATCGAGCCGGACGAAGACCAGGCTAAGTGCCCAAAGTGCGGCAACATGGTAAAGCGGCCTTCCAAATCCAAGTAGCCGGATGTCCATGGGAGGACGCCGGCCCGGAATGACGGTGAGCAGAGCATGGTTGAAGAGGAAAGGGGAGGCACCGTCCTCGATGTCGCAGTGGAGAGCGTAGGAGGACGCTCCCTGATCGCCCTTGCCGGCGAGGTAGACGTTTACAGCGCCCACAAGCTGCGCGAAACCATCAAGGACCTCGTGGAAGAGGGACATTACGATCTGGTGGTGGACCTCGAAAAGGTGGCCTTTCTCGACAGCACCGGCCTGGGCGTCCTGGTGGGCGGCTTGAAAAGGGTCAGAAATCACGGTGGCGAGCTGGGTATTATCTGTAGCCAGGAAAAGATCTTGCGTATATTCCGCATCACCGGGCTGACCAAGGTCTTCCCGATTTACGCGTCCAGGGAGGAACTCCACGCAAAGGTCGAGGAGGCCTGATCTTGCCCCGAGACGAAACCACCGAGTTCGAGCTTGAGATGCCGGCGCAAGCGAAATACGTCGGGTTGGCCCGACTGCTGGCCGGCTCCATAGCGCGCCGCCTCCGCTTCAGCGAGGAGAGCATCGACGACCTCAAGATCGCCATTTCCGAGATGTGCACCAACGCCATCGTGCACACCGGCAACGGAGAACCCTCCAAACCGCCCATACTAGTGCGCTACCTGGCCGGGGACGGCTTCCTGACCATCGAGGTCAGGGACCGCGGACCCGGTTTTGATCCCGCCTGCGTGCTGGATCGCGAACGCGACGACCTCCTGGGCAAGGGGTTCGGCATCCCGTTGATCAGAAGCCTGGTGGACGTGTTCGAATGCGACTCCAGCCCAGGCAGCGGAACCGTGGTCTCCATAACCAAGTTCGTTGAAGAGGGATGAGGGAGCGGCCTTTCACCCGCCTGAGATCCCGCCATGATTACGGCACAGCGGCGATATGGAAGAGGATTACTATACCAAAGCCCGCAAGGCCATGGTGAGGCAGCAGATCGCCGCCCGCGGCGTGGAGGATCAACGCGTGCTGGAGGCATTGCTGAAGGTGCCGCGACACCTTTTCGTCCCCCCGCACCTGGCGGACCGCGCTTATGACGATTCCCCTTTGCCCATAGGCGAGGGCCAGACCATAAGCCAGCCCTACATGGTGGCGTGGATGACGGAACTCCTCGAGCTGGGAGAAGATTCCAGGGTGCTCGAGGTGGGGACCGGCTCCGGCTACCAGGCGGCGGTGCTGTGCGAATTGGCGCGCGAGGTCTATACCATCGAGAAGATACCGGAGCTGGCAAAGGAGGCGGAGAGGCGGCTGCTCTCCCTCGGCTACCGCAACTTCCGCGTGCGGGTGGGAGACGGCACTCTGGGCTGGCCCGAGGAGGCGCCTTTTGACGGCATCATCGTCACCGCCGGGGCGCCTTCCGTGCCCCAACCCCTTATGGACCAGCTGGCCGACGGCGGCAGGCTGGTGATCCCGGTGGGGCCGTCGGGAATGCAGATGCTCACGGTCATCAGGCGCGAGGGCCGCAGCTTCACGCGCAGCGAAGCGGGGTCATGCGTCTTCGTGCCCCTGGTGGGGGAACACGGCTGGAAACGGGGCCGGGGGCGCCTGCTGGAATAGGTCGTTGCGGATTACCGGCCGTTTCCGGCCTGAAAACGTTTTTCCTACCGGATCCTGTTCCCCACATGGCGATAAAACCTTACTGTCACCTCCGGCATAAGACCCTTCCCATACCCGCTCACGGAAGAGCAGAGGGAACTTGGGATAAATCCTTCCTTTCACTTCCGGCATAAGACCCCTGGCCGCGAGCCGTGGGGCGTCCTTCCGCCGCCCGCTATGCGAGGCGATCGCGCGTTCCCCCACCGCAGCCATACGCGACCGGGGTTTTCTTTTTCCGCCACCGCTTATATGCCCCCGCCTGCGTGAGGGAGCGCGGGCGGGAGGGGCGGGACGCCGGCCCCCCTCTCAACCGCCGCCGGGGGGACATCGAGAACGGGTCCGGGAAGCACCGCGCAGCTTACGCCCCGGCTTAAGAGCGGCCCTCCGTCGCTTCCAGGAGGGACGGGGGGAGACAATCCCAGCCACCA
>JACVJG010000347.1 GCA_015711875.1 Candidatus Solincola jinzensis
TCATATTGGTGCCGCGCAAGGCATAAACGTTATACCCCCTCGCCCTGAAGAAAAAGGAATTGCCGGTCCTTTTCAGGAACTGTACCCGGAGGACGCAAACCGCCCGTTTTCCCCTCAGCTTCCTGAAAAACGAGAAGGGGTCGGATATCTGGCCGCCGTCGCGGTCAAGAGGGTGATCGGTGAGGCCGAACCACGCTTGCGGCTCCCCTGTCCAGAACACCCTTTTCCTCAAGCTGAGTGGATAGCGCAGCAGGTTCCTGAAAACCTCTGTCAGGAGTCGCATCACCTCGGCTGTCCTGAGCCGGTTTTCTATCACCTCTGTCACCCCGGGGCTTGGCCGAGATCCTTTGCCCCCATGGCGTTCCAACCTCCCCGCTCTCATGGCATCCTCCATGTTGTCGGAGCAAAACACACGGTCTCGAGGTCTGCAAGCGCGACCGAAAGCACCCGCACGTGACGATCCGGAACCCATGATCGCAATAGGCGAACAGGGAAAACGCCACTATGAAGGTGATTTTACCGAAACAAGGGGAAGGCGACCCGCCTCTCCTTTGCCGGTAGATTTACTTTGTGAATGCCATCTCTCTCCATAAACCCAATTATGACCTAAGGCATCCCGGCAACGGAGCCCTTCCGCATTTTCCCACCCGAAAGCACGCCATACCAGGCTTCCCAATAAGTACATTATAATGCCCGCTATGATATTAGACAAGTAATATTTTCTGATTATATTGCTTTCTTTTATATGCGTTATATGGAAGCCAGCCGATGCAGATAAGAGGCGTTTGCCCGCTCATCCCGTAAATGAACCATCTTTCGAAGACGCGCGGACGACCAGATCCGGGTAGTGATTCCGCCTATCGCTCATCATGGTCCGAGTGTCGGTCGCGGCTGTCTTCCACACCATGACCATGCATAGATCACCGTGTGGTCCGATAGAAATCATAACGCCTGCGCGAGGATGACCGCGCCTACGAGGATCATCATCACGGTGAACAACACGCGGATGTTGTGTGACTCCAGACGCGCGCTCATGAAGCGCGACCCAAACTGCGACGCCACCAGGCTTGACAGCGCTACCGCGAGCAACATGGTCCGGGAGACCTCCATGGCAAAGGCGTGCACGACAAAGGCCGCCAGGCAACCCGCGGCCACGATCACCGGCGCGGTACCCGCCGCCTCTTTCGCATCTATCCCCATGATGACCAGGACGGCCATGGTGAAAGGGCCCCCGTCGCGGGCGATAAGCCCGATCATGAACCCTATTCCGGATCCCAGCAGGATCGCGACCAGTCGCTCTCCGCCCCGCGAAAGCTCCCTGTCCGTAAAGCCGCGCCCGCGTAAAACCAGCAGCCCCACAAGGATGTTCACCACCGCGAAAGTGATCATCAACGCAGACGAGGAAGTGGGGCGTGCCAGCAGCGCGCCCAGCGGGCTTCCCGCCAGCACGGAAAAGGCAAAGGGACGGGCGGTGGGCAGACGCACCAGGCCGCGCCTCCAGTAGACTGCGCCCGCGGAAAAGCAGGTGATGGCGGCCGCCAGCAGCCCCATGGGTATGGCGCCGGCCTTGAAGTCCAGGCCCAGCCAGAAAAGGATGGGCACCAGGATCTGGGAGCCACCCGCTCCCATCATGGAGAAGACGAAGGATACCGCGAAGACCGCAAGCACGGCGGTGAATACCTGCATCTCCTCTTGCCCTTTCCTATCGGCTCGCCTGGAGACGAGCATCCATGGGATGAGCGCTGACGGAACCAAGGGACGGCGGAAGCGCGTTCCCGTCCATACGATCGCCCGCAAACGACGGCAAGCCCGCCGCGTGCCTCACGGTCATCGCGGCCCTCCTTTCCTCAAGCATAGTGGGAAACACCCATGAAGCGGACAAAGGGGCCGTCCGGCACGGGCCTTCAGGCAATGGGATGTCATCCCACGCCTCGCCCAGCACGCCGGCGCTCAGCTCGGGCCCG
This sequence comes from Candidatus Solincola jinzensis, assembly GCA_015711875.1. The sequence goes on from JACVJG010000347.1 coordinate 1,965, forward strand.
CGCACGAGGAAGGGCTTCAAGGCCTCTTTTCAACCCCCGGCTCCTCTCCCAGCTCCTTCCTTATCTGCCGCACCCCTCCCAGGAAAATGTTCCTGGCGATGAAGCTGCTCTCTGACGACGCCAACTCCTCCAGTAACGTCGCCTTGAGCTCAAGGGCCTCTCGCCTCGGCTCCGAGCCGGCGTCCAACACCAGGTCCACCATGTGCAGTGCCAATCTCGCGTTGCCATCACGCCACAGTCCCCTCGCCCTCTCGAGCACCGCGTGCGAACCTCCCGCGAGGTCCAGGACCTGCACCGCCACCTCCCTGGAAGTGGCTGGGAAAAGATGGGAGGGATTGCCGTCGTACCAGCCGTGGTATTGCCGCAGCAGCGCCTGCACCACGAAATAGGGATGGCCATATATGGGGGCCAGGTAGGGACTGCGGGCGAACTCCTCGGGCCACTGGAAGGAGGCCAGTATCTCCTCCTGCCACATACCGCGGTTTAGCATGTCCACCACCTGTTGGTCCAGGTGCCTCAACGCCCGCGCCACCGTCCTCAGGGCCTCCAAGATCTTCCCCTCGCCCTCCATGGCTGCCCCGTGGCCTGGAAGCATCAATCGCGGAGAGAGAGCGGCCATCTCCTCCAGGGCAAGGGCCCATTCCAGGGCATAGCGCTGTACCTTGAAGGGGTTGCCGACATTGGGGCACGACCAAACCCAGAAATCGGAAGTGCAGAGCGCTCCGCGCTCCGGCAACCACATCCACACATGGTCGTCCGTCTCCCCGCGCGCGTGATGCAACTCGAAGGTCGTCCCTCCCAGGCTAAAAGTGAGGCGGTCGCGGAAGACCTCATCCGGGTAGATATAATCCCATGGGAAGGCGGGTATTCCCTCCGGGATATCGAACTGGATGCGGTTGATGTGCTCGTGGTAGGGGAGCATCCTGCGGTAACGGTCAAAGCGCGCGGGCAGGTTCTCATGCGCGACGATCACCGGCCTGGGATGGCCTCGTGCCTCGGCGTCCTCCAGCAGCGCCCTGGTCCCGAAGGCATGGTCGGCATGGCCGTGCCCATAGACGATATAACGGACCGGAGCCTCGGTGACGGAACGCAATTCCACCACGATGCGCTGTCCGTCTATGGGCAATCCGGCATCGAAGACCACCACCCCTTCATCTGTCTCGATCAAGCACACGTTGGCGAAGAGCTGCAGCATGAGCAGCCCATCACCGAAATCCCTCGCTTCGCCCTGCGCGGAAAAAAGCCCCTGGCTCCCCAGTGAGGTATCGCCTGCCATACGCCCACCTCCGAAGTCGAGATGCGCAAGGATGCCATGCCAAGCTGTGGTCGACAAGGCGGTCCGCCGCTCCAAGCCATCCGGTGATGGGTAGATTATAAAGCGGCGGCGACGCGGATAACAGGTCCGTCGGATGCATGCGATATCAACCGCCGCAATCGGGAATAATGATCTCGGCGTATTTGGTTCTGGTATGCCGGCGTATTTGGTTCTGGTATGCGGAGACAGAAGAGGCGAGGCCGCGAAAACGATGGTTTTCCGACGTTAGGAGGAGGTCCGACATGATAACCCTGAGGGGAAGGCGCCGCGTAACTGCCCAGTTCGCTCTGGCCTTAACAGCGGCTGCCACCATGGTGGTGCCGCTCTTGGCGGTTATCCTCTCGGGCTCAGGTGGGATTTCGGCAACCTGGACGGCGCTGCGCCTTCTCGGACTTTACGCGCTTGCGGTTCTTTTTCTGAACATCATGACGGGCTCTTTGCGCCCCCTGCTGGCGAAGGTCTTCAAGCCAAGATCTCTTTTCCGCCTGCACAACAACGCCGGCCTCTTGGGTTTCGCGATGGCCGTGGCTCACATGATCCTGGTGATCGCCTACGGCATCTGGCCGGGTTTTCAAAAACTAGGGCCTGTTACCCTCTATATCTTCCTCGTGACCACGGTTTCCATCCTGCTCCGCAAATACATGCGGAAGTGGTGGAGGGCTATACACCGCCTGAACTACGCTGTCTTCACCGTGGGCATGGTGCAT
>JACVJG010000348.1 GCA_015711875.1 Candidatus Solincola jinzensis
AAACTGAGCCGGGTAAAGAGCGTGCCTGCGAAAAGCGCTGCGGCTGGCGCGATGTGAAGAAAGTAGAGGGGCGGCACCAGTTCAGAGGCGGCTCCTCATACGGCCTCAGAGGGGAGTGATGGACATGGCTTTCGGCAACATGGGCAAGGTGCTGGAGGTGGACCTTGCAACGGGATCCGCGCAGGAGATAGAGCTTCCGGAGGAGATATACCGCGACTACATCGGGGGGACCGGCCTCGCCGCCAGGTTGCTCTTCGAGCGCGGGAACCTGGAGGCGGGCCCGCTGGACCCGGATAACCTGCTCATCTTCGCCACCGGGCCCCTTACGGGCATCGGTTTCTCCGGCTCCAGTCGCCTCTCGGTGGGAGCGCGCTCTCCCCTCACCGGCATCTGGGGCCAGGCCTCCTGCGGTGGGAACTTCGGCCCCGAGCTCAAGCGTTGCGGCTACGACGCGGTGATCCTGAAGGGCAAGGCCGAGAGCCCCGTGTTCCTCCTGCTGGGAGAGGGATCCGCGGACCTGCTGCCCGCAGAGGACCTATGGGGCATGGATATCTACGAAACCACCGACGTCCTCAAGGAGCGCTACGGCAAAGGTGCCAAGGTGCTGGCCATCGGGCCGGCAGGCGAGAATCTCATCCCCTTCGCCTCCATAACCAACGACTACGGCCACCACTTCGGGCGCGCCGGTATGGGAACGGTGATGGGCTCCAAGAACCTCAAGGCCATCGTCGCCGAGGGCAACCTCAAACCCACCTACGCCGACCCCGAGAAGGTGAAGGCCATGCAGGAGGAGCACCGCGAGATGATCAAGGACAACATCTTCTGCGGCGCCCTCTCGGCCTTCGGCACCGGCGCCAACATGGAGGCCAAGATGTTCGAGGGCGACGTGCCCACCCGCAACTGGGGGCGCGGCCTCTGGGAGGAGGGCGCCGAGAAGCTCTCCGGCATCGCCCTCGCCGACAATTTCGTGGTGGACCACGCCAGCTGCCGCGGCTGCGCCGTGCGCTGCAAACCGGTGGTGGAGGTCAAGGAGGGCCCTTATGCCATGGCGCGGCCCGGTCCGGGGCCGGAATACGAGACCCAGGCGGCCTTCGGCACCATGATCATGAACGACAACCTGGCCGCCCTGTGCAAGATAAACGACTTCTGCAACCGGGCGGGCATGGACACCATAACCCTCGGCGCCACCTTCGCCTGGGCCATGGACTGCTTCGAAGCGGGCATCCTCAAGCCCGAGGACTACGAGGGCATGAAGCTGGAGTGGGGCGACGTGGACACGGTCATCGAGCTGCTGCCCAGCATCGTGGCGAGACAGGGCAAGCTGGCAGCCCTCCTCGCCAAGGGCTCGCGCGCCGCCGCCGCGGAGGTGGGCAACGGCGCCGACGCCTACCTCACGGACTCCAAGGGCCTGGAGGCCCCCATGCACGACCCGCGCTGCAACTGGGGAGACGGCCTGGCCTACGCCGTTTCCATCCGCGGCGCCTGCCATGTCTCCAACCTGACCTTCCTGCTGGAATGGGGCGCCATCGAGTACCCGGAGATCGGCCTGGACAAGAACTACATGCCGCAATCGGCGGAGCACAAGGCGGAGGCGGCGGCCCTCACCGCCGACCTGGGGTGCATAATGAACTCCGCCTGCTGGTGCGAGTTCCCAGGCACCGCCTACTCCGTCACCCAGTGGTCGGAGCTCTTCAACGCCGTGGCCGGATACGGCTGGGACGTGGATAAAATGATGGAGGCGGGCGCGCGGGTGTGGTTCCTGCAGCGCTGCCTGGGCCATATATGGGGTGCCACGGGCGCGGACGACCGCCTGGGTCAGAGGATCATGACCCCGGTGGAGGACGGCGGTATCGCGGGTTCCGTTCCCGACATGGAGACCATGCTGCGGGAGTTCTACGAGTACCGCGGCATGACCCCGGACGGCATGCCCACCCGGGAGACGCTCGAAAAATACGGCCTCGGCGACGTCGCCGACAGGATGAACCTGTAAAGAGTTTGTGCAATAATACGTAATCACGAGGGCGGGCGCCACAAACGCCCGCTCTTACTCGATTAAGCCTTTTTCCCTGGCCGGGATTTTCCTCCTGCGCACCCTAGAAAAACAGAAAACAGGCGATGGCCGCAAACTGTCCATGCCCTTTGTCTCCCACACCCTTTCCTCCATCCGGAAAAACAGAAAAACAGGCGATGGCCGCACGAGTTCACCAGGTCTTTTTCTGTGGCATTTCTTTTACTTACCCGGAAAAAGCAGAAAACAGTCGATGGCCACGAGAGGCCACATAACGAGGGGTGCCCACGGGCAGTTCAGAAACGCTTTATTTATCCTGTCGTTTTACCGGGTGACTCCCGGCGATAAAAGTTATAGAATGTTAACGCTTACTTAACACAAGACTGTTATGTTTATGCCCTGGAAAAGGCGGCTTTGAGGAGACGGGCTTCCAGCTCACGTATCCGGCATCGGGCGCGGTGGAGGGCGCGCTTTCCGGCTGGTTCGCGTGGTGGCTGATGGTTGAGGCGATATGCGGTCGTATTCTCAACATGGATTGCGCCCCGCAGCGCGCTGCCGCTTCGCTTCGAAGGATGAGGTCGATGGAGGTAATGGTTTCCCTGAAAGCCTTACAACCCAGGCACCCAGACTGAGATCCGATCAAGTGGAATGCGGGATGAGGGCGAGGGCTTATGGGAGCCGCTGCGAGATACAGTTCTCCGGGTTGTAAATCCTAGAGCCTGGTCAGTGAGGATACGGGTCTGCGAATGGTCCTGGAGGGTTTTCGACCCTTGCGAGGAGGTGATGGATGGAGGCTCCGGCGTACGCACCACTTATCGGCAGCAGGGTAAGGTAAAGGGAGGTGAAGCAGTTGTCTGACTGGAAGGACGATGTGGAGATACTGGTCCACGAGGGCAAGATAAGCGTCCCCTATTCCTGGACGGTGGGGAGCACCCTTAGCCGCTTTTACTGCGAGTTGCGGGACAACGGCAAGATATGGGCCAACCGTTGCCCGAGCTGCGGAAAGGTCTACGTCCCCCCCAAGATCAAATGCATCGACTGTTACCAGGATCTCAACGACTGGGTGGAGCTCCCGGGCACGGGCACGGTGGAGACCTACACCGTGGTGCGCTACGAGGAGCCAAAGCTGCACCCTCGCAAGGCGCCCTTCGTCTACGGCGTCATCAAGATGGACGGCGCCGACACGGGCATGGTCCACTTCATCGACGAGATAGACCCGGAGGAGGTCAAGGTTGGCATGCGCGTGGAAGCGGTGCTCGAGGAAGAGCGCGAGGGCAACATCCTCGACATAAAGCATTTCCGTCCTCTGGCATAGAAAGCGGGTGAGAGGTATGGAAAAAGTAGCGATAATCGGCGTAGGCCAGACCAAGTACGAGCAGAACAAGCCCAACACCTTCGCGGAGCTCGTCTTCGAGGCCACCACCAAGGCCCTGGAGGACGCGGGCATCACCCGCGACGAGGTGGACAACGTGGTCTCGGTGTCCAGCGACTTCTGGGACGGGCGCACCATCTCCAGCATGGCCATCTCCGACGCCTCGGGCGCTTACGGCAAGGATATCACCACCGTGGAGGGCGACGGGACCTTCGGCGCCCTTTACGGCATGATGCGCATCCTCTCCGGCGCCTTCGGGGTGACTATCGTCTGCGCCCACCACAAGGGCACGGAGAGCAACATGAACGGCATCACCAACTGCGCCTTCGACCCCCTGGTGGAGCGCAAGCTGGGGCTGGACGCGGTGTCCTCCGCCGCCCTGCAGGCGCGCCGCTACATGAGCAAATACGGCGCCAAAGAACAGCAGTTCGCCCTGGTTTCGGTGAAAAACCACGGCAACGCCAAGCGCAACCCCCTGGCCCTCTTCCCCATGGACATCACCGTGGACGACGTGATGAATTCCCGCAAGATCGCCGACCCCCTCAAGCTGCTGGATTGCAGCCCGGTCACCGACGGAGCCTGCACGTTGATCCTGGCGGCGGAAAG
>JACVJG010000349.1 GCA_015711875.1 Candidatus Solincola jinzensis
GTGACCACGATGCCGCCCCTCGGGTTCTCAGCGGGCGGGTCTGTCACCCCGTCGGTGACCACGAAGAGGCCGTCTCCGCCCTTCACCAGCGCCGGGTGTCGCATATTCCTGCCGATGCGCAGGGGCTGTCCTCCACGGTAAAGGTGGCGGTCGTAGGCGCGCACCGACACCCCGGCCTTGCTCCTCACCGCCAGGGCCACCCCGCCGTCCAGGGAAACACCGTCCACCTCGTACACCTTCCCGTCGGATACGCCGGGGTCCACCAGCCCCACCTGGAGTCCCGGGTCGGTGGCCATGGTGCCGTCGCCGTCGTAGCGTTCCCAGCACAACCTCTTGGTGGAGGTGACGTAAAGAAGGAGATAGCCGCCTTGCTCGGGGACCACGCAGAAATCGTGCTCCATGATGTCGGGTGAGTAGGAGCCCTTGAGGCCGCCCTGCACGGAGAAGCCAGACTCGTCCCATTCAAGGTAGCCCTCCGACGCGACCCGCATGCGCGCCCGTGAGGGAGAGGCCTCGAGCAGGGTGACCGAGGCGTCGGGCATGGCGTCGGAGTCGAGGTCCACCTGGGAGGGGATGCCCACGGTGAGGACGACCTCGTTGGGGGTATCGGAGCTGAAGGCCAGCCGGGCCGAGGAGCCCACCGTCTCCAGTAAGCGCACCTGGTGCTCCTCCCCCTCCACCGTGAAGGAGGCAGGGGATCCGGTGCCGCATTCCACGGTGATGGAGCCGTCGCCGGCCTGGCCGCCCCCGCGCCACACGAAGGCCCATACGAGCAGAAGAGCGACCGCGGCTGCCCCGATGATGGACACCGCGATCAACAGCGCCGTCTTCGCCTTCTTCGCCATCGGCTTGTTACCGTTTGCACACGCTTAAGATGGTAAAGAGGTTGTCTAAATATTACCACACCCCCGGCCCGCACTGTGCATTCAAGCTGGTGCATGCATAAGATGGTAAAGAGGTTGTCTAAATATTTCCACGGGAAGCGGCCAAGAACGAAAATTATGTATTATTAGATAAACCAGGTCAGGGATATATCCCGACCTGCTCTTTTGTTCCTGGTGGGGGCGGATGGATTCGAACCATCGAAGGCTGCGCCAACGGATTTACAGCCAGGGAAATGCGGTTTTCCTCGGTTTTCGGCAGTTGTCTACTGCGACTATGAATTGCGTTTTACCTGCGATTATCCAACAGCTCGCTTGCTCTCGGCTTTTCTCGGTCTTGCTCGCCTACGCTCAGCCATGTTGACCATTTGTTGACCGGAGACAACCGTGAAAGCCGCGCCGTCTTCCCGCTTCCGGAACACACGGATTATTATTCATGAAACGATCGAGGTCTCGAGCAACCAAGAACTGGCAAGGGAGACTTGAACGTTCTTTGGGATCTCTATTATTGGCGGCTTCTCTAAGACGATCAGCAACTGCGTTGCCCTCGGATATTCTTTTTTCGCCTCAAGAAGCGCCCGCACCTCACGGTTGTAAACGGCGTTATCGGCTATATCCGTACATACCTGTATCAAGGCGGTAGCTCCCCCAGGGAACCTTGCATGTAAATCCACCTCATACCCACTGGTCGTTCGCACATATCCAACCTCAGCCCCACGGCGCTCCAATTCCAGCAGCACGCAGGTTTCAAGCGCGTGCCCCAATTTGGGCTCCCCAGAACGGTCATATACATGGATGAGCCCGGGGTCTATCGGATATACCTTGCGTGGGTTGACCATGCGTCGCCGTTCTGACCTGGTTTCGAGGGAGGTTGTTCTCAGCAGGAACGCATCTTCGAGATAGCTCAGGTAGTCGTGAAGGGTGTCTTTCGCAACCGGGATTCCCTGCGCTTTGAGATCGTTGTAGAACTTGTTTATGCTGAATAAGCCGGCTGGGTTGCCCAGCAACTGCCTCACGAGATAGCGAAGCGCAACCGGGTTTGAAACCGCGTACCGCTCGATCACATCCCGGAGCACGGCCACATCAACGTAGGATCTCAGAAGCTCCTGCCGCACCCGCACATCGGAACCCACGGCTTCCGGAAAGCCCCCACATGCCAAATAATCACGGAGATCCCTCTCCAACCGCGAACGCTGCGTCGTTGGCAGACGATCAACATCTCCCTTCGGCTCCCGTCCCAAGTGGCGTAGATATTCCCTGAAGCTGAATGGATATATGCGTACTTCGAGTGCGCGTCCCCTCATGCTGCTCGCAAGCTCTCGTGAGAGCAGGCGGGATGATGAGCCAGAGACAAACAACCCAACCTGATGGGTGTCCAGCAGCCTGCGTGCAAAGGCCTCCCACCCATCGACATTCTGTATCTCGTCCAGGAAGAATACCACCCGCCTTCCATGTGATTCGGGGTACAGGTTGTAATATTCTTCCACCACCAGCCCAAGGTCTCTTTGCGTTAGATCGGATAACCTCTCATCCTCGAAGTTGAAATACACTAGAGCCTCGCGGGGCGTCCCCGATTTCAATTCGCCATCAAGCTCCTGCCAGAGAAAAGTGGTCTTTCCTGAACGGCGCATGCCTATCACGGCATATGCCTTCTTACCGTCCAGCCGAGGGAGATAGACATCTCTTTTGGTGAAATCGGGAACCTGCGCCGATAGGCTATCAATTATTTTCTGTCTTATCAGCTCTCTCATGTATCCTCCCTGAAAGGATCCATTCTATCTTAAATGTCCTTATCATAGGGATATTTTATATTAGCATTGTCCTTCTGTAAAGGACATATATTGTAAACGGTGCCCGATTGACGGGTGCCTCTACCCTTACAAAGGGAGCAGCCACAACCCGGCCTTGATCATTTTCGACAATGTCCCGGGTGGAGCGGGTCATGTGCGCAGGCTTCTCTCCAGCGAGGCCGTTTTCCTCGACGCGCTTACGGAGGCAAGGCGCAGGGTGGCGAACTGTGAGTGCGACCAGAACACTTCCTGTTACGAATGCCTCAGAAACTACCAGAACCAGTATTATCATGAGAGCTTGAGCAGGGGGGCTGCCCTAGAGATGTTCGATCAGATGGGCATTAGTTAGGCTCCCCGCGAAGAAAATATGTTGAGTATCAAGCGTACCATATTAATGCCACGACCTCATTGCCTTTACTCATGCTTATGCCCTGAGAATCGCTTGGAAAACCGCCTTCAAGATATCCGTTCCGCTCGCCTCGCCCCTTTTTTCCGCGGGCGGCTTGAGGGGGATGGCGCCGACCCCATCAAAAGAACGCACCGCTTGCGGTGACGATACCCTGCCTTCCTCCTTATGGAAGAATCGGAAACGGTCGCCCGGGTAGAGGATAAAGGCCGCCCTGACACCGTCGATGGCGTCACGATAGCAGTGCATCTTGTTGATGTCCCCGTACTTAAAGCCCTGTCCGAAGTCCTCTTCCTCCGTCTCCGCGGGCCTCTCTCCTTCGAACTGCTCGTATATCACCTTGTCTTTCTTGAACTTGGCATCGAATATATATATCCCATCCGGCGTCTCCAGCGAGATGTCGGGCCGATACGGCAGCGAGTATGACCCCTTTCCGTTTCCCTGATAGGTCTTGTTGTAATGCAAGCTCACTCCCCCATCGAAAACGGTACACATAGGTTGGCGCAATTCCGCCTTGAGTTTGCCGCCGCCGATGGACATGTCGCACGGAGTCCCGAGGATGCGGCTCAAGGTATCGACACATATAAAGAAAGTCCAGTACTCGTAGAGCAGCGCCACGTCCTTGCTCTCGATGACTTTCTTCAAGTCGGCGCTGCCGATGGGATAGGTGCTGCCCAGGTTCATGCGGTTGAAATGTCCGAAGAGCTCGCGGTATCCCGGTCCCTTCTGCAGCACTTGGGAGTTGTACGGGAGGTGGAGCATGTCGCCGAGTTCGCCAAAGAAGCGGTGGGCGAGCAATTCCTCTATGGTACCGGCGATAGAACCGGCATCTACGACCAAGCTGTAGTCGATTTCCTTCTCGCTCTTTACTGACTCGACGAGGTACAGACGGAAGAGCTCGG
>JACVJG010000350.1 GCA_015711875.1 Candidatus Solincola jinzensis
GCAAAGAACTCTCCCTGTAATGGGGTCAGGCCCGGACTTAGGACAACTGGAACATATGACATCTGTGACATCTGCGTGGCTAATTCCTTCCATAGCATGGGTAGCTGTTAGTTTGGTAGGAGCTGTACTGGACCGCTTCCTGCGCCACGCGGAGATGATCACCATCACCGGCCCCAGCTACCGCCTGCACGAGAGGAAGAAAAAAGGTCTGGAGATACCGGAACCAAAGGAGTAGATTGTTTTATGTCTCAAGTTGGCCGGTTTTAAGTGCCGGGTGACATGTTTACGAACTCACAATGCAGAGGTATGGGTGTAGAACCCGTAACGGACCAGAATACGGAGTCGCGACGAGTCGCGATGATTCTATGCACATCTTGCATTCAGCTCGTACGCACCTTACTACGCACACTTAGGCTAGGGATGCTTTACCATTAATGGCCCCGGGTCCGAGCCTGCCATTGGTCCTAAGTCCGGGCCTGACCCCGTCAGGATGACTTAGGCTAGGGATGCTTTACCATTAATGGCCCCGGGTCCGAGCCTGCCATTTGTCCTAAGTCAGGGCCTGACCCCGTCAGGAGAGGGAGGCGAAGATGGCCTTGCCCTTGTCCAGGGTCTCCTGGTACTCGTCCTCGGGGACGGAGTCAGCCACGATGCCCCCTCCCACCTGGAAGTAAGCGGAGTCTCCCTTGACGATCACAGTGCGGATGGCGATGTTGAGGTCGAAGTTGCCATTATATCCCAGGTAGCCGATGCTCCCCGTGTACACGCTGCGCGCCGTGGGCTCCAGCTCGTCGATGATCTCCATGGAGCGGATCTTGGGGGCCCCGGTGATGGAGCCGCCAGGGAAGCTCGCCTTGAGCAGGTCCACCACGTCCCGCCCCTCGTGCAGCTCGCCCACCACCGTGGAGACCAGGTGGTGCACGGTTGCGTAGTGCTCTATGACCGCGTGTTCCTCCACCTGCACGCTGCCGTACTCGCACACCCTCCCCAGGTCGTTGCGCTCGAGGTCCACGATCATGGACAGCTCGGCGCGGTCCTTGGGGCTGGCCTGCAGCTCCTCCGCCAGGCGCCGGTCCTCCTCCGGGTCCTCGGAGCGGGGGCGGGTGCCCTTGATGGGGCGGGTCTCCACCCTCCTGCCGGTCCCTTTGAGGAAGCGCTCCGGCGAGGAGGAGAGCACCTGCCCCTCCACGACGTTGAAGTAGGCGGCGAAGGGCGCGGCGTTGAGGCGGCGCAAGCGTCGGTACAGCGTCCAGGGGTGCTCGCGCAGGGGGGCGCGGAATCGCTGCGAGAGGTTGGCCTGGTAGATGTCCCCGGCGAGGATGTACTCCTTGACCCTGCGCACCGCCTCCAGGTACTCCTCGCGGGTGAAGTTGGAGACGAAGCTCGCCTCCCGCGCCCCGTCCGGCGAGGGGTATTCCGGCGGCTCTGCCTCCAGCTCCATGCGGGCCTCACGCAGCACCGCCGCGGGGTCCTCGGGATGGACGGCGGCCAGCCAGGTCCTCTCCTCGCGGTAGTCGTGTGCCAGCACGCGGTCGTAGAAGGCGAAGCAGAGTTCCGGGAGCCCCAGGTCGTCCACGGCGGCGCCGGGCAGCTTCTCGAGACAGCGCCCCAGCTCGTAGGCGAGGTAGCCCATGCCCCCGCCGAGGAAAGGCGGCAGGCCAGGTGGCGTTTCCTCGAGCCGGTATTCGTAGAGGGCCGAGCGCAGGGCCTCGAAGGGGTTCTCTTCCGTCTGGCTGACCCTCCCGTCCCTCCTCCGCCAGGTGCAGCGCGTGCCCCGAGTGGTCAGCACCAGGTGGGGGTCGAAGCCGATGAAGGAATAGCGCCCCAGGCGCTCCATGGCCAGGCTGGAGTCCAGGAAGCAGGAATACGGCTTCGCGGCCAGGCGGTGGAATATCGCCTCCATGGCCGGGGCGTCCGCCAGCTCCACCGCCTCCAGCTTCAGGTTCTTGCCAACGCCTTTATGCATTTTCACGCTTGCCGCCTCCCTCTTTCCTGTTGTCATGGCAAACCGCCGCGGCACATATCGTGCCCTGGTGAGTCGGCAGGTTGCCCTCTGCGCCCCTCCAGGCAACGGCTGCTCCCATCTCGTCCTTCCCCGCCTTCATTCCATTCCCTCCGGCAGGTCGCTGAGCGCCAAGACCTCTTCCTCGACGCGTAAGGATAGGCATGATGACGCGGCGCGCAGTACACTCCGCTCGATCATTTCCTACACCCCTCCAGGAAGTTGCGGAGCAGGAAGAGCCCCTCCGGGGTCATGAAGGATTCGGGGTGGAACTGGATGCCCTCCACCGGGTACTCGCGGTGGCGCACCCCCATGATCATGCCGTCCTCGGTGCGCGCGCTCACCTCCAGGCACTCGGGGAAGCCGTCCTCGAGGATTGCCAGGGAATGGTAGCGCGCCGCCTCCATGGGGCTGGGGAGCCCGGCGAAGACGCCGCGGCGGTCGTGGTGGATGAGGGAGGTCTTGCCGTGCATGACGTAGGGTGCGCGGTCCACCCTCCCGCCGTAGACCTCCCCGATGCACTGGTGCCCCAGGCACACCCCCAGGATGGGGACGCGGGGGCCGAACTCGTGGATGATGTCCTTGGAGAGCCCGGCGTCGCGGGGGGCCTTGGGCCCGGGCGAGATGACGATGCCCGCCGGCCCCAGTTTCTCCACGTCCTGCAGGGTGGTGTGGTCGTTGCGGAAGACCACCAGGTCCGCCCCCAGGATGCCCAGGAACTGCACCAGGTTGTAGGTGAAGGAGTCGTAGTTGTCGATCATCAGTATCCTGCCGCCCAATCCAGGCTCCTTTCCCGCCAACGAAAAAACCCAGCCTTCCCGCGGCTGGGTGCCGGCCTCGCCCGCGAGGCCGCCTGACATACCGGTCGGAGGGATTATAGCACAACGAGGCCGTCCACGATGTTGTGGACCAGGACAGGGATAACGTGGACGGCGGCTCCCTATGCTTGCTCTCCCCCATCCATCGCGCCGGGAACTCCATGGGGGTTAGGTGGCCAAGGCTTTGGTGAGGCCTTATGCGATCGCAAGCGAGATCCCGTTCGTCGAGGATGTGGTTGAGTCCCCCGACCAAATGTCCCTCCTGAAAGGCCCACAGCTTGTGCTTGTCGGCCTTGGTCTTGCATCCCAGCCAGGTTTTCTGCAGAATCTCTTACTTGCAAGATTTTGAAAGCTCGTACTTGTCGGCCTGGGCCTTGCGCTCCACGCCGGTCCAGCCCCGGGGCCTCGCGCTGCCGGATAGGGGGCGGGCATCCGCGTGGGCGCCCGCCCCTCTCCTCATACCGGGCCTATTCGGCGTATCCCGCCGAGTCGTGGGCCCAGGTCTTGTTGCCTCCGTACATGGCCCGCTCGCAGATGACCTCGCCTGAGGCCTCCACCTTGGTGGAGACGTTGAAGGTGGTGACGTAGCTGTGGAGGGGGAAGCTCGCGCGGGAGTTCCCCCCGATCACCTGGTCCTGAAGAGGCTCGGGGCTCTGGGGGCCGGTGTCGGTCATCAGGGTCAAGTCCACCGTCACCGGGTCCGGGTTGGGGTTCTGCACCAGCACCCAGGTCTCCATGCCCCCGTCGGTGGAGCCCTCGGCCAGGTACCAGGTGGTGGCGGGGGAGGTTACCCCGATGGAGTCGTGGGCCCAGGTCTTGTTGCCTCCGTACATGGCCCGCTCGCAGATGACCTCGCCTGAGGCCTCCACCTTGGTGGAGACGTTGAAGGTGGTGACGTAGCTGTGGAGGGGGAAGCTGGCGCGGGAGTTTCCCCCGATGGCCTGGTTCTGGAGCGGTTCGGGGTTCTGGGGGCCGGTGTCGGTCATCAGGGTGAGGCTCACCGTAACCGGGTCCGGGTTGGGGTTTTGCACCAGCACCCAGGTCTCCATGCCCCCGGCGGTGGAGCCCTCGGCGAGATACCAGACGGCGGGCTCCACTGTGAAGCCCCCGGCCAGGGTGCCGCTCTGTCCGTCCACGTGGGTCACCACCACGTCCCA
>JACVJG010000351.1 GCA_015711875.1 Candidatus Solincola jinzensis
GGTGGCCAACAGCCTGGTGGCGGTGGAGGAAGGCGTCACCATGGTGCAGGGGACCATCAACGGTTACGGCGAGCGCTGCGGCAACGCCAACCTGTGTTCCATCATCCCCGCCCTGGTCCTGAAGATGGGCCGGGAAGCGGTGGACACGGAGAGACTGAAAGGCCTCACGGAGCTCTCCCATTTCGTGAGCGAGATCATGAACATCAAACCCGATTCCCATCAGCCCTACGTCGGCCAGAAGGCTTTCGCCCACAAGGGGGGCCTGCACGTGAGCGCGGTGATGCGCGAGCCGGAGACCTACGAGCACATCCGCCCGGAATCGGTGGGCAACCGGCAGCATATAGAGGTCTCGGAGCTCTCCGGCAAGAGCACCATCATCATCAAGGGCAGGGAGCTCGGCTACGACCTCACCCAGAACCCCGAGAAGGTGCAGGAGATCCTGGATATGATCAAGGAGATGGAGCACCGCGGCTATCATTTCGAGGCCGCCGACGGCTCCTTTGAGCTGCTCATGCGCAAGCACCTGGGCCTGCACAGGGTTTTCTTCCGCCTGGAGAGCTTCCGGGTGATCATGGAGAAAAGGGAGGACGGCAAGGTGGTCACAGAGGCCACCATCAAGGTGCACGTGCGGGGAAAGCGCATCATCGCCACCGGCGAGGGCAACGGCCCCGTGAACGCCCTTGACAACGCGCTTCGCCTGGCCATCGGACGCGCCTACCCGGAGCTCGATGATATCGACCTCGAGGATTACAAAGTGCTCATCCTCAACCCCGAGAAGGCCACCGCGGCGGTGACGCGGGTGCTCATCGAGAGCGGCGACGGGGAAAAGACCTGGGGCACCATCGGGGTTTCCGAGAACATCATCGAGGCCTCCTGGCAGGCCCTGGTGGACTCCATCGAGTACGGCCTCCTGCACAAGAAAGCCCAGCCCGAATAGGGATGGGTATGTTTGCCATATGCCCTCAAAGAGGGCGGTATATCGGGGGCTGCATGCAGGCGACGGCTTGATCGTGGCGAGAGCGAGAAGGTAGGTCCGAAGGGAAAATGGTCATGGCGGCGAGAAATCAGGGAGAGGGGGCATGAAAATAGCGCGTTACAGGCACCAGGGACATATCTTTTTCGGCCTGCTCGAGGACGGGATGTTGCACGAGCTGGAGCGCACCCCCTTTCTGGGCATCAACAGGCGGGGGAAAAGCTACCCCTTGCGGGAGGTGGAGCTTCTCCCTCCCGTGTTTCCCCAGAAGATCATCGCCGTGGGGCTGAACTACAGGGACCACGCGGAGGAGTTCGGCCTGGAGATGCCCGACGAGCCGGTGCTGTTCATGAAGCCGCCCTCGTCGCTGCTCGCCCACGGTGGCGAGATCGTCTACCCGGAGATGAGCAGGCGGGTGGATTACGAGGCGGAACTGGTCCTGGTGTGCGGAAGGGAATGCCGCGGCCTCACGCCCGGCGAGGCCTCTTCCTGCATCCTCGGCTATACCTGCGGCAACGACGTCACCGCCCGCGACCTGCAGGCCAAGGATGGGCAATGGACAAGGGCCAAGAGCTTCGACACCTTCTGCCCCCTGGGGCCTTTCATCGAGACCGAGCTGGATCCCTCCGATCTCCGGATAGAGCTCAGGCTCAACGGCGAGACGCGGCAGTCATCCACCACTGCCAACATGGCCTTCGGCCCGGCGGAACTGTTGAGCTTCGTCTCCCGCATCATGACCCTATATCCCGGCGACGTGATCATGACCGGGACGCCTTCCGGGGTGGGGGAGATGTTCCCCGGCGACACCGTGGAGGTGATCATCGAGGGCCTCGATCCCCTGAGGAATACCGTGGTCTCTGCCTGAACGGCTGGTTTAGCGGGCGAACGGGTTTTGGTCGCCTTTTACCTTATTGAGATTAAGCTTGTTTGGCCAGCGCCAGCTTATCTTCGGATCCAGCAGGCGAAGAAGTCCGGGCTGCCTGTTCTCCCTGAAGAGCGAGCTATCATCTGCGATCTCTCGTGCCTGACCGCGGGACGTCACCGGCTCATACCGGCGTATATCATTGGGATCGACTCCTCGAGATTGACCGATACGCCGAAGCCTTGAGGCTTTCGAGGGCAGCGATGACGCGATGGCGAGGGAAGAGCAGATCGAGGTGGGATGGCGCGCTAAAAAACGGGGGCTTATGGATGATATGATCGGGAATCGGCTTGTCATGGCCCGCTGCGTCTAAGGGGATCAGATGGGAGGGGAGGGGGACGCCTGTCCAGCTACGCGCGCTCTCGGGGGAAGGGGTGCTCTTGCCCGGTTTTCGTTGCAGAAGAAAGCTTGCACGGGTAAGGTGTGAACGAAACGGGAAAGAAAGCCTTGTTTCCATGTATTTAAACTCGATTTCATGATGGAGCCATAAGGAATATGCTGTTGGACTACAGGCGCGCCTTGAGATGCGCCCTGAGCGAGAAGAGGTTGTGGGCGGCTGGGTTGCTGGCCGCGCTGGCCTTCTCCGAGGCATGGTGGGTGATATTCGGATGGGGGCCGGAGTACCTCGGCGAGCGTTGGAGGATCGCCCTCGCGGAGCCGCTCGGCGAGGCGCCCGCCCTGGCCGCCCTGGTGATGGCGGCGCTGGCCGCCTTTGTGGTGATAAGGGCGATGGGATACGTCGCGGAGATGGTCCTGGTGCGCCAGGTGGCCGAAGGGGCGACGGCGGAGGCCCCCGACTTCACGCACGCTTTCTCATCTTCCCGCAGGCGCTATTTACCCTTCGCGGCCACGCTGCTTCCCTGGGATGTGATGCGCACCGCCCTCTTCTACCTGCCCTCCCTGTTGATGGCCCTCTGGGGGCGCTGGGATCCCCATCTAGATCACGCCATCCTCTACGCCGTGGCTGTGCTGCTGTGGTTCTGCGTCCTTGTCGCCGCTGCCTTCCTCGTCGGGGTCACCGCGACGCTGGCGGCGCGCTTCGCGCTCCTGCGGCGGTGGGGGGTGAGGGAGTCCTGGCGCGGCGGCTGGGATCTTCTGCGCGGCCATGCCCCCGCATGCCTGGCGGCGTGGCTGCAGGCGCTGGCTGCGGATATCTTCTTCGTCTCCGTGGCCTGGCCTCTTTCCGCCCTGGTGCCCTGGGCGGCAGGGCTGGCGGCGCGCCCCATGGGCTCGAGCCTGTTGCGAGGACTTGTCTACTCGGCCGCCTACGGCCTCCTAGCCACCTCCCTCCTGGCGGGGCAGACGCTGGTGCAATGTTTCAGGTCATCCCTCTGGACTTTGACCTTCATAAGGATCACGGGAGGTGGCGGCGACGAGGGCGCATGACCCGCGAGTACGAGCAGAGGCGCTTTAAAGGCGCCATGCCGCTCAGCCGGGACCATGCATGGATGGGCTGTGATATCATAATCTGCAATGTCAGAAGGTCTGATGGCCGAGAGGAGTGCCGTTTTGCGCCTGCGTTTCGCGCCCAGCCCGACGGGTTACCTGCACGTGGGAGGAGCCCGCACCGCGCTTTTCAACTGGCTCCTGGCGCGCCGCTCCGGGGGCTCCTTTATCCTGCGCATCGAGGACACCGATCTCTCCCGCTCCACCGAGGAGGCCATCGAGGCCATCATCAGGGATATGCGCTGGCTGGGGCTGGACTGGGACGAGGGACCCGAGGTGGGGGGGGAGCACTGGCCTTACCGCCAGACGGGCCGCGTCAACCTCTACCGCAGGGCGGCCGAGGAGCTGCTCCGCAAAGGCGCCGCTTACCGCTGTTTCTGTCTGCCCGAGGAGCTGGCGGAGCGCCGCGAGAAGGCGGTCAAGGACGGCAGGAGCCCCATGTACGACCGGCGCTGCCGGCACATCCCGGTGGAGGAATCGTCGCGTATGGCAAGGGATGGAAAGCCTTTCGCGCTGCGCTTCGCGGTGCCGGAGGGGGAGACGGTGGTGCGAGACCTGGTGCGGGGTGAGGTCCGTTTCGCCAACCGGGAGATAGAGGATTTCGTGCTGTTGCGCAACGACGGCTCCCCTA
>JACVJG010000352.1 GCA_015711875.1 Candidatus Solincola jinzensis
GGATCATCAACAAGTATATCACCCGCGGGGTAGGAAGCGGGAACAGCCAGGCAATTATTGGCAACCAGAGGCATCTCATCGCGAGGCCGGCGCGCGCTTCTCGTTACGGCGCCACCGCCGCGCTCCTCTCGATGCGGGTTCCGCGGCGCTACACGCGACGCGCATCACCCCGGCGCCCCAGGGACCTGCCGTAAAGCTTTGAGTCCCGCGCAGCCGTTAACCCGGCGAGCGACGGCGACGGCGCCCCGGAGCCCCGCGCCCCCGCTTACCAGCGGTCGTGGCGGACGATCTCCTCCAGGGGCTTGCGGGGCGGCGCGTCGGGGAGCACGGCGGGATACCCCAGGGGCGTGAGGGCCACCACGCGGATGTTCTCGGGAACGCCGAGGATGGAGCGTATCTCGTCCTCCTTTATCCAGCCCACCCAGCAGGTCCCCAGGCCCTGGTTCCAGGCCTCCAGCATGAGCTGCTGCATACTGATGCCGATGTCCAGCATGTAGTAAGGCTGGCCGTTGACGTTGCCGGATCTCTCGGGGTCGGCGCAGGCGACGATGAGCACCGGGGCCGATGCGACCGCCTTCTGGATGGGGTTTCCCTGCAGGGTGGCGGCAATGGCCTCTTTGATGCCGGGGTCCCGGACCACGATGTAGGTCCAGCACTGCATGTTGGCCCAGGAAGGCGCCAGGCGGGCGGCCTCCAGCACCTCCGAAAGCTTCTCCTCCTCCACGGGGCGGTCCCCGTAGCGGCGGATACTCCTCCTCTCGGCGAAGATCTTCATGGCCATGGGGTCATCCCTCCTCTTTCAGGCATGCCGGACTGAAACCATCGCTATCCGTCTCTCCGATAAAGGAAAGATATCACAGGCCCTTCCATGCCCGCCATGGCGGGCCGAGAAGGCGGGTTGCCTTAATCCTTTCGCAGGCAGGTCTCAGAAGCAAAAAGAGGAGAGACCACTCGATCGTTCCTGAGTGAAGGCGAAACAATCAGGATAAAGGAGCGATCTCTCGCATGTCCGATCTGTCTCGCCTTATCTCCAGGTCAGTGGAAGAGAGCGATGGTCATTGCGCGCTGGAAGCCGAGGGGGTTTGCAAATAGGGGAAAACGCCGATAACGTTATTGTCGGCGGTTCGGGATAGCGGCAGAAGGAGGATCGCATGCTACCCAGGGTGCCGGTACAGCCGCGCAGCATAGAGCCCTACCGCCCCATAGCGGGCGACGAGGTCATCGACGAGATCCTTTCCCTGGCCGGGGAATTGGCGGGTGCCCGCGTTGCCCACGTGAACAGCACTGCCCACGGCGGGGGGGTGGCGGAGCTTCTCTATACCCAGGTCCCCTTGATGAGGAGCATAGGCCTGGAGGCGGACTGGTACCTCATGGAGGGAGACCAGGATTTCTTTACCATAACCAAGTATTTCCATAACGCCTTGCAGGGGATGGAGCTCCCCATCACCGGGGAGATGAAGATGAAATACCTTTCGGTGAACGAGGAGAACGCCGCCAACTTCGACCGCGAGTTCGACTTCGTCATCGTCCACGACCCCCAGCCCTGCGCCATGATCGCCGCCCTGGAGGGCACGGTTTACCGCAGCGCGAAGTGGATCTGGCGCTGCCACATAGACACCACCTACGCCCGGGAGGACGCCTGGGACTTCATCAAGCCCTTTATCGACATGTACGACGGGGCTATCTTCACCATGGATAAGTACATCAAATCGCCCATCGAGGTGGGCTATCTGGCTTTTATCCCTCCCTCCATAGACCCCCTGAGCGCAAAGAACATCATCCCCGAACAGAGGGTGCAGTCGGACATCGCGCGCCGGTACGGGGTGGACGAGACGCGCCCCATCATGCTGCAGGTGTCGCGCTTCGATCCCTGGAAGGACCCCCTGGGGCTGGTGGACTGCTACCGCATGGTGAAGGAAAAGCACCGCGAGGTGCAGCTGGTGTACCTGGCGAGCATGGCCGACGACGACCCGGAGGGATGGCACTATTACGAGAGGACCGCGGACTACAGCGCCGGCGACCCAGATATCTTCCTCCTCTCCAACCAGCAGGGGATCGGAAACGTGGAGGTGAGCGCCTTCCAGGCCATGGCCGACGTGGTGTTGCAGAAATCCCTGCGCGAGGGCTTCGGGCTCACCGTCACCGAGGCCATGTGGAAGAGGAAGCCGGTGGTGGCCGGCGGGGTGGGGGGGATCCTGCTGCAGGTGGACGACGGGGTCAACGGCTTCCTGGTGGACAGCACCGAGGAGGCGGCAGAAAAGGTGAGCCTGCTCCTGGAGAGCCCCGCCACCGCCCAGCGCATGGGCGAGGCCGGCCACGACAAGGTGCGCCGCAACTTCCTCTGCACGCGCCATCTCCGGGACTACCTGCGCTTCTTCCGCCTCATGGCCCGTTCCTGAAGGACGGGCGGGTGCCTGCTGATGGATGTTCGGGCAATGAGCCCGAGGATCATGTAATCCCGGCATGGAAGCACGGGTCCGGAGGGCGCCGCCAGATGGTTCTCGGCATGAGACCGGGTTTCCGCCTGTCCGCGCGGGATCGAGGCAAAAAAGCATGGTCGATTTTGGCATTAGCCCGTGCGACAGGGTTTACGCCTGTCCGCGCGGGATCGACGCGTTTCCCCGGGTTTTCCCGAGGGCGGGAAGAAGGCGTCTCGCTTGCCGTTGTCACCGGGGCCGGCCCGGAGCGGACTACCAGACCAGCTCGCCGGCGTCCTTGGGGTCCTTCACCTCGATGATCTCCGCCACCTCGCCGCTGTGCAGGCGTATGGTGCGGTCGGACATCTCGGCGATGGCCGAGTTGTGGGTGACGAGGATGATGGTCTGCCCGTTCTCGCGGTTGATCCTCTGCATGACCTTGAGCACGTTGATGCCCGTCTCGTAATCGAGCTCCCCGGTGGGCTCGTCGCAGAGGAGGATGGGCGGGCTCTTGACGATGGCCCTGGCGATGGCCACGCGCTGCTGCTCCCCGCCCGAGAGCTGGCTGGGAAAATGATGGGCACGCTCCGCCAGCCCCACCATCTCCAGCGCCTTGAGCGACTTATCCCTGGTATCCTTTTCCACCAGCTCCAGCGCGAACTCCACGTTCTCCAGGGCCGTGAGGGTGGGGATGAGGTTGAAGAACTGGAAGATGAAGCCTATCTGGGTGCGGCGGTAGTCGGTGAGGCCCCTGGGGTCGAGGTGAGAGATGTCCTGCCCGTTCACCACCAGCCTGCCGCAGCTGATGGTGTCCATGCCGCCGATGAGGTTGAGGAGGGTGGTCTTGCCGGAGCCGCTGGGCCCGAGGATGACGATGAACTCGCCTTCCTTGATGCTGAGGTTGACGTTGCGCAGGGCCCTGACCTCGACTTCGCCCATGGGGTAGGTCTTGCATACGTCCTCGAAGATTATGAGCTCCCTGCCGTTGTCGCCGGGATTCACCAGCTTTTTCCTCCCGTTGCCGTCGATGAGCGGGGTCGCCGCCCGCCGCTCCGTCGCTCGTCCAAAAAATGATACACCATGGAGGCGCGATGAACATAACTTTACTCCTGCCGGGCATCTCGTTGTGAGCCGCCATGGCTGGACGTTCTCGTCGCGGGGTGCCGGGCAGATGGCCGCGGCGCTCTTTTCTCGCCTGCCCGCGCGCCCTTCACTTCCGCCGCGTTCCCGCCTCGGGGGTGAGGGGGTGGTTTTCGCGGACGGCCTCTTTGGGCGCGGCGGGAAGCCAGAGTCTATAATTAATCAAGGCAGTCGGCAAGCGGGAAACCGCCGTCAAGGGAGGTAGACATGATCAGCACCGCATTGACGGAGATGTTGGGCATCCGCTACCCGGTCATCCAGGCGGGCATGGGCCCCTGGAACACCGACAAGCTGTGCGTCGCCGCGGCCAACGCGGGGGCTCTGGGCATCATCAGCACGGTCGGCATAGGGTATTTCTGGACCAGGCCCGAGGAGGGCGCCCCCAAGACCCCCTACGACTTCCTGCGCTCCATC
>JACVJG010000353.1 GCA_015711875.1 Candidatus Solincola jinzensis
ACCTACGACAACGTGGTGCAGGTGGACCTGCGCCGCATGAACCGCATCCTGGAGATCGACGAGAAGAACATGTACGCGGTGGTGGAGCCCTACATATGCGGCGCCCAGTTGCAAGCCGAGGTCATGAAGCTCGGTCTCAACTGCCACATCATAGGGGCGGGACCCGCCTGCTCTCCCCTCGCCAGCGCCACCTCGGGCTGGGGGGTAGGGTGGGACGGCGTGTACATGAGTTACGGACACCGCAATCTCCTCGGCGCGGAGTGGGTGCTCCCCGACGGCGAGGTGCTGCGGGTAGGCGCCCTGGACTCCGGCCTGGGATGGTTCAACCCCGACGGCCCCGGCCCCTCCCTGCGCGGCATCATGCGCGGCTCCGCGGGGGCCCTCTCCGGACTGGGTATCTTTACCAAATGCGCCCTCAAGCTCTACAACTGGCCCGGGCCGGCGGACATGCAGGTGGAGGGCCTGCTCCTGGACGCCAAGTCCGCCGTCCCCGAGTGCCTGCGCTTCCATCTCTGCTTTTTCCCCGACCGCTCCAGCCTGGCGGGAGCCGTTTACAAGATGGGCGAGGCGGAGATACCCTACCTCTTCACCCGCACCGCCGTGGCAGCCTACATCTTCACCTTCGCCCCTCATCTCCTGAGGCGCATAGCGGGCACGGGGGCGCTGCGGGACGTGCTTAGCAAATCCATGAAGTGGGGTTGCACGGTGATCCTGGCGGGAAGCTCGCAAGAGGAGATAGCGTACCAGGACGCAGTGCTCAGGAAGATCGTGGACGCATACGGAGGCGTCACCATGGAGGCGACCTCCGCTAAAGCCATCGGCTCCATGGTGCTCATGAACTTCCTGCGCGTCACCGCCATCCCCATGGTCTTCCGCGCCGGGGGGCTCTTCAGCACCGCCCTCGCGCGCAACGAGACCTGGGACACCCAGCTCGACTGGGCGGAGGTGGGCGAGGAGATCAAGAAGAAGTGGATCGCGCGCGGGGGAATACTCGACGACCTCGCCGACAACCCCTTCATGGCCCTCTACGAGAACAACTGCTGGGGCCACTGCGAGGAGATATTCCAGTACAACGCCCGCGATCCCAAGCACCTGGAGTCGCTGGAGCCCATGTTCGTGGAATTCTCCGTCGCCGCCATGGAGATGTTCATGGAGCCGCTCTCCGTCACCGACGCCCGCCTGCGCGAGGTCATCAGCCCCATGATGGGGCACTACAACGCCTGGCAGAAAAAGATATCCCACGCGCTGGACGCCAATCGCGCGGCGGATACCGGCATGTACTGCGACGAGGTGGATTTCGACCTGGGCAAGGTAGAGCCGGAGATACGCCAACGGCTGGAGCGCCTTATAAAGGAGCTGACCTGGACGGAGGACGGCCCGCCCGGCGAGGCTCCGGCATGCAGCGACGTGCCGTGATGGCGGTGTGCACCTTTTCTGGAACGATCATCAGACGGCCTCAAGTGACGGGAGCGGAGCGAAAGGAAGTGGCTGGCAGCCGGGGAAACGGTGTCGATAAGGATTTGCGCCCTCTTGTAAATAGTTGTGGAACAAGAGTGGATAAATCGTTATATTCCGCTTCCACGAGCTACTGCGCGTGGAGGCCGCAAAGATAAAGGGGGTAAAGGACCAGGGCACGACTGAACGACAGCGTGGGTCATGCGTCGACTTTCTCCGGTCTCTGACGAAAACACTTCCCGCGCGGAGTGATCACGGGGGAACGGGAAATCCTCACAGTGGCCGAGCAACTGGATGCTGCGTTTTTCGTGGAAAATAGCCTGAAAGGGGGCTGGCCGCATCGCCTTTCATGAGCGCTGTGCCGTCGCTGAACTGACTCGATAAAGGGCTTCAACCGCCTACCGCCGGCAGGGGAGAAGCGAAAGGCGGGCCCGGCTGGCGAGCGTGCGTCATATGCTCATTGAAAAGGCTAACGGATAGCGAGGGAAAAGTCAGGCAGGAAAGGGGTGGATGGAAAATGGAAAAGTGGGATGTCGTGGTCGTCGGCGGAGGGCCGGGGGGCTCCTACGCCGCCAAGACGGCCGCCGAGGCGGGCCTGAAAACGGTCTTCTTCGAACGGGGCAGAAAGCCGGGAGATAAGAATTCCTCGGGGTGCGGCCTGGGCCAGAGATGGTGGAGGGACTACCCCGAGCTTATGGAGGAGCTGCAGAAGCTCCCCTCGGTGCGTAAGGTGGAGATGGTGGTCATCAACCTCATCGACGAGCACGACCGCCTGCGCTACCGCTGCGGCACCACCGGCTCCGACCTCTGCGCCAACCGCTGGCCGCACGGCATGGACGGTATCAGCATCTACCGCAAGGACCTCGATCCCTTCCTGGCCGACCTGGCCGTGAAGGCGGGCGCGGAGCTGCGCACCTCCACCCTCGTCTCTGACGTGGTCATGGAGAACGGACAGGTGCGCGGGGTGAAGACCGAGAAGGGGGAAGCCATACTCGCGGACGTGGTCATCGCCGCCGACGGGGCCATGTCCACCATGGCCAAGAAGGCGGGCATGCGCGAGCGCTGGGGCGGCGGGTGCACCCTGGTGCCCCAGCTGGACTTCGGGTGCAACGAGGACAAGATGGACGACATCATCGGCAACGCCGAATGGTGCTGGTTCGGGCCCCTCTATGGCACTTACCAGGTGAACTTCCGGGACGGTTTCCATATCGGCGCCGGACAGTGGCTGCGCGACGACTGGGACGAGAAGCCCCTGGATATGATGAAAAAGGTGGTGAAGATCCCCGGCTTCCAGGCCATGTGCAGGGCCATCGAGGCCAAACCCCGGGAATACCAGGCGCACATGCTGCCATGGCTCAAGAAGCCGCCCAAGACCTACACCGGGGGCATGATGCTGGTGGGGGACGCCGCCGGCTTCCCCTGCCCCCTGGAGGCGGAAGGGATATGGCATGCCATAACCTCGGGAAAGATCGCCGCCGAGACCGCGGCCTGGGCGATCTCCCGGGGCGACGCCTCGGAGAAGGCCTTGGCCGAGTACGAGCGCCGCTGGAAGGCCTCCGACCTGGGCAAGGAGCACGAGTTCGGGCCGGAGTTTGTGGAGCTGTGGAACTCCTCCATCTTCGACCCCAAGCTCATGGCCAGGCAGATCCAGCTCCTGCTGGAGTTCTCCATGCTCCACCCCTTCTCCATCGTCTTCGACTGGGGCGACGCCCACATGGACTGCTTCAACCAGCACCTGGAGCACATCCTGGACCTGGCGCCAGAGTTCAGTGATTTCGGCAAGACCTACATCGCCCCCCTGGCGCGCGGGATCTGGCCCAAGAACGTGAAGCGTATCCTGCTCGCGGTCAAGCCAAGGATACCGGCCCTGCGCCGCCTCTCGGACGAGAACTTCTTCAAGGTGGTGGCAAGACTTTCCAAAGGGTTGGCGCCCTACCTCGACCCCACCATAAGGCAGGACGCCCCGGTGCCGAGGGAGGTCTTTGAGAAGGGGGTGAGGAGATGAGCTTCGAGAACATCGACTTCTTCGAGTTGGTGAAGCGGGTCGATACCGACAAGATGGGGGATTTCATCAAGTACGACCGCGAGAAGTGCAACGGCTGCGGGCTCTGCGCCCTGGTGTGCTCCTTCGGGCTGTGGGCGGTGAAACAGAACAAGGCCAAGCTGGCCGTGAGGTACCAGGAGCTGTGCCTGGAATGCGGCGCCTGCGCCGAGATCTGCGAGCCGGGGGCCATCGATTTCTCCTATCCCGCGGGCGGCACCGGCGTGGTCATCGAGTACGGATGATCAAGGCATCGCTTCGGTTCGGCTCAGAGTCGAGGCGCTCCCGGCGGTGCCGGCAGCGCTTTACATGGGGAAGTCCACCATGAGCCATGTGGAGCAGGACGAGAGAAAAATTGATATCCACCACCACATCGTGCCTCCGGAGTACGTGACCAGGCTCGAGGCCATGGGCATAACCAGCGTGGGGGGCCGGCCTTTTCCGGCCTGGGACCCGGAATCGGAACTCGC
>JACVJG010000354.1 GCA_015711875.1 Candidatus Solincola jinzensis
TGGAGGGGACCTCGCTCCTGGTCATCGACGGCTGCAAGAAGGGCTGCGCGGGCAGGCTGGCCGCGGAGAGCGGCCTGAGGATATCCAAAAAGCTCGAGGTCAAGGAGCTGCTGCGCGAGAAGGGGCTGAAGGCGGGAAAGGCCCCCCAGCCCCGGGCGGAGAACCTCGCGGCGCTGCTCGCCCTGCTAGATGAAGCGGAGAAGCGGGAGGCCCAGGAGGCGGAGGCGCGAGGGCAGCGCGAAACCGGGGCCACCGAGGCCGGCGGGCTCTTCTCCTCCGGGGTGGAGACGCGCGAGTTCATGGCGGGAAAGTTCGTCTTCCGGGTGCCTGTCTCCGGCTACTATTTCAACGAGAACGACTGCTGGGCTCGGGTGGAAGGGAACCGCGCCCGCGTCGGGGTCTCGGACTACGTGCAGCAGAGCGCCTCGGACATGGTCTTCTTCGAGCCCCCCGCGGTGGGCACGGAGATAGGGCAGTTCGACGACGCCGGTTCCCTGGAGTCCACCAAGACCGCCCTGGACATCATCTCCCCCGTGTCCGGGAAAGTGGTGGCGGTGAACGGGGAACTGGTGGATGCGCCGGAGCTCATCAACCAGGACCCCTACGGACGGGGATGGGCGGTGGAGCTGGAGCTCGCGGACTTCGAGTCCGACCGCGAGCTGCTCATGGACTGCGACGCATATTTCACTCACCTCCAGAAAAAGGTGGAGAAAGAGTATGAGGAAAAATATGGATAGAGAAGGCATGGAGGCGAAAGGAAAGTGAGCGAGAAGAAAGTATATATAATACCCTGCAGCGGTATCGGCAAGGCCTCGGCCTCGGTGGGGCGGGACGCCGCGTACCGGGTGGTGGAGGAACTCATGCCGGAGAAAGCCGACACCCTGTGCCTGGCTCTGCTCACCACTGAGGACGAGGAGGCGCGGGAGAAGGTGCGCGGCAATTACGTGGTGGCCATCGACGGTTGCGCCAAGGACTGCGCGCGCAAGAACGTGGAGGCAGCGGGCAAGCCCCCCGAGATCGCCCACCGCGTGCAGGATTACCTGAAGAGACACAAGGATCTCAAGCCCGAGGCCGTGCTGGATACAGGCGAGGGCGGCCGCAGGCTGGCGGAGGTCATGTCCGAGGAGCTGGCGGCGGAGATCGAAGACCTCCTCGATGGAGGTGAGTGAGGTGGCCATGCAGACCAGGCCCAAGTTCGTGGGCGTGCTCTCCTGCTCGGGCGAAGAGGAGCCGGAGGGGACCATCGCCCGCATGGCGGTGCGCCTGGTGATGGAGAAGTACCGCCCCGGGATCGCCGTCTCCCTCTGCCTTCCGCTCTATGTGGCGGGAGACGAAGGCGAGCGGGAGTTCGCGAAAAAAGTGCCGGTGATCGCCGTGGACGGCTGCGAGAAGGCCTGCGCGAAGCTCTCCACCGAGAAGTACTCGGGCGAGGTCAGGGACGCCATCGATATCCGCGCCCTGCTGCGGGAGTGGGGAGTGGAAGGCGGGCTTTCACGCTCCCGCCCCGGCAAGAGGGAATGGGAGCTGGCCGACCGCCTGGCGCAGGAGATCGTGAAGAAGATCGACGCGCTGGTCGAGGCGGGCGAGGTGGAGGATAGGACGGGGTCGTAAGGGGGTCCGCGAAACCGCGCGGAGCCGCAGTCGCGAGCAAAGGAGGTCGGTGCCGTGTATATCGAGATCGTAGGGCCTGGCTGCCCGTTCTGCCGCAAGCTCTACCAGAGGACCAGGGAGGTCGTGGAGGAGAAGGGGATAGACGCGGAAGTGAAGCACGTGACCGACTTGAAAACCGCCATGAAGTACTTCCCCATGACCCCGGTGCTCATCGTGGACGGTCGGGTGATGCACCGCGGCAAGCGCCTGCCGAAAAAGGAAAAGATCGCCGGGCTCATAACCGGCGCCCCGTCGTAACCTCGCACGCGCCATCGGGATCCATGGCCGCGTGCCCGGGCGGTCCCGCGAAGGGCGCCCTCAAACACTTGCCGCACTTTTTACCGATGCCCTTGCTCTCGCCCGGGGGATCTGCCGCGGCAGGGCATTTTCCTCGCCCCATGGCGGAGCAGCGAGGCAGGCTGTCTTTACCGCCTTCGCCGGCGCCTCTTGAATCCTCGAGGTCCTAGCCGGAGCGGCGAGGGGATCCCTGCGCTGCCGGGGCCATCGCCTCGCGCAGCAGCGACTCGCACGCTTCGAGCCTTATTTTCAATTCGCTCGTCTCCATGGTGTGGAACCCCGCCGCGATCTCATCAAGGGCCCGCGTGAGGTCTGCCTTGCGGCGCTTTCCCAGCCCGGGGAACATGACCTGTTCCCCCACGTGCTCGCTGCCTTTCATGGCGAGGGCGCGTCCGAAGGTGCGCGCGTGGCGCGGGCAGAGGCAGGATGCCGGCGAACCCTCTTCTTTCGCCGCGGCGAAGCGGTCCCTGAGCGCCTGCTCGTAAGCCTGCCTGCTTTCCTCCAGGGCGCGGCAGAGATCGCAGGAACGGCCCGTGGCGAAACGCCCCTCCTCGATGAGCATGCGCACCAGGGTGAAGAGGCGCACCTGGCTGTAGGGAAAGTCGCGCAGGTAAGCCATGGCCGCGTCCAGATGGACGGGGCAGAACCCGCCGGCGGAAAGGAGAGAGAGGAAGTAATCGGCGTCGCGCAGGTTGGCCGGCAGCCAGAACAGGAAATCCGCAAGACCGGAGCGGCACGCGTCGCATATGGGGCAGACACCCTTGCTCACGCACTCGTCGATCCTGGCCCGCAGCCAGCCGTCCGCGCCTTCCCCGCCTCCGGCCATGTGCGCGAAAGGGTCCGGGCGGCGGCGCACGCCGATCGAGGAGAGCAGCTGCTCGACCACCGACCCCTCCTCTTTCCCCGGTCTAGGGTGCACTTGCGCCCTCCATGACTTCCCCCATCAGCCCGGCCAGCTCCTCGTCGGCGCGCGCGAGGCGCGACTGCCTCTCCCGCAGCCCGGCCAGCACCGCGTCCAGGTCTTCCTTGCCCCCTCTCAGGCGCTCCACCGCCTTCTCGATGCCCGACTCGATGGCCTTGAGCGTCTCAACGATCACCTCGTCCACGCTCAGGGAGAGGATGCCCACGCTTTTCTGCAGCCGCAAGTAGAAGTCGTAACGGACCCTCCCGCAGTGGCGGTCGAAGAGCATGAGCAGGTCCTCTTTCTTGCTCTTCTTCAGCAGGCGGTGGGAGAGCTTGCGGGGAAGGGCCTTGGCTATGGCCCCGAAGATGACCTCCAGGTCGGATGGGGGTTCCCCCATCTTGAACCAGAACTCGCCCTCCTCGCTCAGGTCGAGCTGCGCCTCGAGGTGGGGCAGGGAGATCCCGAAAAGCTCGCCCGCTATCTCCAGGATGCGGTTGGAGATAAAGTTGGCCTTGTCCATGTACCTCTTGGCCATGAGTGCGAACTCCCGCGAGAGCCGCTCCTCTTCTTCGTGCCTCCAAGCGGTGAAGACCTCCCTGATCTCGTCCTGGATGAACTTCCCAAGCTCGTTCGCAAGGTCCGAGCCCGGGAGATGTGCTTTCTCCTCGAAGAAGGACTCGAAGCGGCGCAGCAGCGGTTCCGTCTCGCGCCGCTTCAAGAGCTCGACATCCGCGTCCAGCGTGTCCTGCACCAGGCGTTTGTGGTCTCCCTCGATGAGGTAACGGATCTCCTCTCTTTCCCTTGAGACAAGCGACATCTGCTCACGGAAGGACGCGATCTTCTCCTCCAGTTCATCCAGGGGGCGGGTGAGGAGGGCGATTTCCAGCTCTACGGCCGCGCCCTCGTCTCCAAGCGCTTTCTTGAGGTTCTTGATGTTTGACTCCAGCAGCACCCTGCCCTTCTCCTTCATGAGGAAGTCCTCGAGGAAAGACGAGAAGGCGGGCAGGCCGCTGCGATCCATCCGGGCGGCGTCGCCGCTCAGGGCCGCCTTGAGGGCGGTCTTGGCCGACAGGGGATGGATGCGCACGTCGTCGAGGCCCAAAGCCCC
>JACVJG010000355.1 GCA_015711875.1 Candidatus Solincola jinzensis
CATCTTCCGGGGGGTCAACATCGCCCTGGTGAACGAGCTGTGGATGCTCTGCGACCGCATGGGGATCGACGTATGGGAGGTCATCGAGGCCGCTTCCACCAAACCGTTCGGTTACATGCCCTTCTGGCCCGGACCGGGACTCGGCGGGCACTGCATTCCGATAGATCCTTTCTACCTGTCCTGGAAGGCCAGGGAATACGACTTCCAGACCGAGTTCATCGAGCTGGCGGGCAAGGTCAACGTGAACATGCCTTATTTCGTGGCGGGGTTGGTGACGCGCGAGCTCAATCGCGCCGGAAAGAGCCTGGGGGGCTCGCGGGTGCTGGTCCTGGGCGTGGCCTATAAGCCGGGGGTGGGCGACACCCGCGAGACTCCCGCGGCCAAGCTCATGGAGCTGCTCATGCGGGAGGGGGCCGAGGTCTCCTACCACGACCCCTTCGTGCCGGAGTTCGAGGTGGGCGGCAAGTCCATGCGCAGCGTGCCTCTGAACGAGGAGACCCTGAAAGCCTGCGACTGCGCGGTGGTGGTGACCGCCCATGGGGAGGTGGACTACGGTCTGGTCTCCAGCTCGGGGGTGGCGGTGGTGGACACCCGGAACGCTCTGCGCGCGGCGCGCGAAAACCGGCGGGCTTGACATCTGCCTCTGAGGCATTTCGAGGAAGACATCAACGGCGCCCAGGGCTTAAAAGACAGCAGGTATAATGGTCGCCATGATAAGCAAGTCGCCTCTTTGCGCCCATTTTCCTTTAAAAGAGAGTCAGGCTTCCACGCCTCCTCCCTACTCATTCCCATGTATCCTGGCCTTTCCGGGCTTCTTTTGTTTGAAAGAGCGTCAGGCGCAAGCGGTCACCCTCGACCTCATACTCCACCGAGCCCTCGCGTCCCCCCGCGCGTTCCCATATGGCGAGTAGCCTACCCACCACCACCGGGGCGAGGAAGGCGTTCCCCACCACGATGTCGCAGGTGCCGCCGCTTTCTCTCATTGCCTCCAGATGGCCGAAGCCCCTCAGGGCCAGGTATTCCCGCAGAACCTCCTCTCCCCAGGCCGGAGCGCTCCCGCCCCTCTCGAGCCTTCGCGCCAGGTTGCGCCGCTCGAAGGCGATGAGCAGCTCGTCCACGCAACTTCCCAGCTCGCGACCCAGCTCCCTCAGGATGGAATTCAGCCCGTGCAAGCCCATGAATATCATCCGCTCACCGTCCGAGCGGTCGGTTATCAAGCCTCGTTGCAGGTCGAAGTCGAGCAACGACCCGACCCCCGCAGGCGCGCCGCATTTCCGGCAACGCGCCAGGGATACCTGCCCGTTAACGCGCGAGGGGGTCAGGTTCTCGGCGAAGAGGCGACGGTATGCCTCTTCCTCGACGTCCTCTCCCGCCGCGCTCTTGAAGGACACCAGGTAGGAGCCGTTTCCCTCCAGGATATCGTAGGAGATACGGCTGCCGTCCGCTATCTGGAGGATGCCGGAGATGATGGCCAGGCAGTTTGAGAGGTCGAAGGGATCGGTGATGGACACGGTGGCGCCTTCCCCCCTGCGGCGCTCCACTATCCTCACGTCTGCGACCCCTATAGCCTTCCCGAAGCCCACCAGCATTCGCTCGGTCAACGTGTGCAAGGGGGCGCTGAAGAGCAACCGACCGACGCGTGGGTGTGACTCGTAGAGGACCCCCAACACCTTGACTGCGGCGTGGGTGCCCGCGTGATAGACGATGCGCTGGAGGGGCACTCCCAGCTCCGCCTCCAGCTCCGACACC
Organism: Candidatus Solincola jinzensis; assembly: GCA_015711875.1. Next base: position 1,750 of record JACVJG010000355.1, read on the forward strand.
AGCAGCGCGGGGTAGGCGGCCTCGTAGATGCACAGGCTGGCCGAGCCGCTGGTCTTGTCGACTATGCATCCGTCACTCCACGCTTGGGTGAGGCTCAGTGCGCGTGGGAGGCCGCAGGCCCTGCAGGCGCCTAACATCCTCATCCCTCCAAAAACCTTCCTCAAAACCGATCGCCAACCGTTTTATCGGAAAAAAGGTTACCCGCCATTAGCTTTATTTAACAGTTACGCGCCGTCGCGAGGGGATAAAGTTGGCGGAGTGCCGGGAAGCCTTCCTGTTGGGGGCGGTCACAAGGCTGCCAGGAAAAGCGCGTGCGGATCATGGAGTGGCCGGGATTCAGCCTCTCCCCCAGCACCAACCGTGACAATAGCGGGGAGAGGTAGCCGATGGCTTGAAAACCACCACGCTCTCGGCGAGATGGCCGGTCGATCGAAACACTCGCACCGGGAGAGACCCACCGGGTGTTTGCCGCCGACGCCTCAAGCCATTCCCGGCGCGTGGACCCGTTTGTTCGCATTTCAAGGAACAGGCGCTCAACCTGCTCTGGAGGGCCATGGCATTCCCAGTAGGTCAATCGAAGCGCTCGTAGCGGGGGAGTTCCACCAGGGGCTCGGACGAGGCGCCGCCCGCGGAGCGCTGGCGCTCCACCTTGCGCAGGGCGCGCATCTGCTGGAGAAACCAGAGGAAGGAAGTGTTCTGTTGCACCACTTCCCGCGCGGACCTGGCCATGGCCTTGCGCTTCCTCTCGCTCATTTCCAGCGCTTTCCATATGCCCTGCGCGGTCTCCGCCACGTCCAGGGGGTTGACGGGGATCACCGCGCCGCGCATCTCGTGGTAGGCGCCGGCTCCCACCGAGAGCACGATGATGCCGTCTCGCCGGTTGAGCACCGCCCCTTCCTTGCACACCAGGTTCATGCCGTCGATGACCGGGTTGACGAGCAGGGCGTCGAACTCCATGAGGGCGGCGAGGGAGCGGGGGTAGTTGTCCTCGATGTCCATGATGACGGGATCCCATTCCAGGGTGGAGAACTCGCGGTTGATGGCCGCCCCCGTTTCCTCGATCTCCCTCCTCAGGTCGCGGTATTCCCGCAGATCCTCGCGGGAGGGATAGAGAAAGTTGGCGAAGATCACCCTCCCGTGCCATTCGGGATGGCGCGCCAGGAAATGCTCGTAGGCGCGAAGCCCTCTGAGGATGTTCTTGGAGGGCTCCACGCGGTCCACCCGCACCAGCAGCTTGCGCCCCCCCGCCAGGGCGCGCAGCCTCTGGCGGTGCGACGCCACGTCCTTTCTGGAGGCCATCCTCTCCAGGGCCTCGTGGTCGATGGAGATGGGGTAGTGGCGGACGTACACGTCCCTCTGCCCGAAGCGCACCACGCGCCTCTTTCCGTCCACCGCCGCCCGCACCGCCTCCCCCTCGCGGCAGCACTGCAGAAAGTTGTTGACGTAGTGGTGAGTGTGGAACCCCAGCACGTCATTGGCCAGCATGCCCTGCAGCAGCTCGCGACGCATGCCCTGGGGGAGGAGGCGGAAATAGTCGGGCTGCACCCAGGGGCTGTGAGTGAAATGGTGGATGAGGACGTCGGGCTCCCGGCGGCGGATATAGTGGGCGCAGAGGTAGAGGTGATAATCCTGCAGGAAGACCAGGGGCATCTTGTCGGTGCCGCGTATCTCCCTGAGGATCTCCTCGGCGAAAAGGCGGTTGACCTTGCGGTAACCGTTGTTCCACGCCTCGTGGACCGCCTCGTCGATGACCGGGCGCCGGATGACGTCGAAGAGGTAATGCTGCAGGGGCCAGAGGATGGAGTTGCTGATGACGTTGTAATACTGCTGGTATTCAAGCTTCTCGGGGACGATGAACTTCACCCAGTATTGGGGCTTGTCCGGGGGCATGGCCATGCGCCCCCGCGGCGCCTCGCGCGCCATGATGGCGTCCTCGCGGGTGCGGGCGGTGGAGATCCATACCGCATCCGTGGCGGTGAGGGCGGTGGACATGGCCGTGACCACCCCTCCCGCGCCTCGGAAGGCCTTGATGGAGCCGTCCGCCTCGCGGCGGAACTCCACCGGGCCCCGATTGGAGGCGACGATGACGAACTTGTCCCGCAGGTACTGGCGCACCTGCCGCGGCGTTATGGTCTCCAGGTCCAGCTCGTCGAATTCCTCCATGGCGGCACTTCCCATGACGTTCACGCGGATCATC
>JACVJG010000356.1 GCA_015711875.1 Candidatus Solincola jinzensis
AGGCGAGCGACCGGCCGGGCGGGCGCTGCTGGAACATGCGGAGGGAGGGGTTCCTGCTCCCGGTCGGCGCCGGGTTCACCGAGTCGCAGTGGGGAACGACGCATAAGCTCATCAGGGAGCTGGGATTAGCGGACCAGGCGCATGACGTGGACGCCATGAAGGTGGCCTTCTGGAGGAACGGCGAGAAGCACTACCTCCTCAAAAGCACTCCCCTGGAGATGCTCAAGTCCCTGCCAGAGACCCTGAGGTTCAGGGGATTGCCCCTCAAGGCCTATCCCCAGTTGGCCAGGCTGGGACTGGCCATGCTCAGATACATGCGCAGGCTCGACCGCGACAGCATGGACTTCAGCGCGCTTCTGGAGCTCGGGGACGTGAGCTCCGCCCAGTTCGCCCTCGAGCACGGTGGCCCCGAGGTCCTCGATCACCTCATAGCTCCTTTCCTGGGCACCATGGTGCTGGCGCGGCCCGAGGAGGTCACCATCGCGCACCTCATCGCGCTGGCTTATCTCGCGGGTGGGGTGTGCGTTATGGAGAACGGCATGGGTTCGATCAACGAGGCTCTCTATGAAAAGGTGAAGGACCACGTGCGGCTTTCCACGCCGGCCACCAAAGTGGTCATAGAGGGCAAGCGGGTCAAGGGGGTCGAGACCCGCGAGGGGTTCATCGAGGCGGACCAGGTCATCTGCGCCACCGACGCCGTGCTGGCGCGGCAACTCATCCCTGACCTGCCCGACACCATGCGCAAGCCCCTCGAGACGTGCGGGTACAGCTCGACCTACAACTATATCTTCGCCCTGGAGAAGAAGATCACCCCCAAGGATTTCGTGGCCACCTTCATCCCGGGAAGCGAGAGGTCTATCCTCACCGCCATCTTCGAGACCGCCGGCGGGGCCATGAAGACGGCCCCGGAGGGCGCCGGGCTCATGTACTGCTTCACGGCCGGTTGGTACGACGAGGAGCTCGCCCAGCTCTCGGAGGACGAGCGGCGCAGGCGCGTCATCGAGGAGGTGCAGAAGTTCTGGCCGGAGTTCCCGGACGAGCCCTACTTCACCGAGTGCATAAGATGGGACCGCGCCATCAACCTGGAGTCCCCCGGGCAGTTCCCCGCCATCCACTATTTCCTGGAGCACCATTACCGGGACGTGAAGGGCCTGTATCTCGCCGGGGAATACCTCTTCCTCATAGCATGCACGGAGGGCGCCTTCGCCACCGGCGAAAAAGCCGCCGCCATGGCTCTGGATGACATGTAAACCTGACACAAGGGTACAGGCACAGGGGTCTGGCCTCTCCGGGGTGACCGGGAACATGAAAAGGTGTTTATGTGTTCATAATTGCCAGCATCTCGCTGGAGTGATTCATGTTCTTTCCTTGTGTGGTCACGATTCCAGGTCAGCCTGTCATTTGATCCCGCACGCTACGGACATGGGATAAAGGCTGACCCCCACGCCTCAGGCACCAAGCGAGGCCTGACCCCGAATGCCTGATGCCCTTGAAGCGGAAGGGGTTTCGTATATAATATTAAAAATCTCGCCAGGGAAGCGAGGTTCGCAGAGTACTTATGAAGGCATGAAGGCATCCGAACGGGAGTATCTTGCATGTTGGAGATAAGGTTTCACGGCAGAGGCGGGCAGGGAGCGGTCACCTCGGCCGAATTGCTCGCCGTGGCGGCCATCAACAAGGGAAAGTACGCCCAGGCCTTCCCGAGCTTCGGGCCCGAGCGCAGAGGCGCCCCGGTGGTGGCCTTCTGCCGGGTGGACGATAAGAGGATCCTCGCCCGCGCCAAGGTATACGAGCCCGACGTGGTGGTCATCCTCGACTCGGGGCTCCTCACCCTCATCGACCCGGTCGAGGGGCTCAAACCAAACGGTATACTCATCATCAATACCAAGAAATCCTACGAGGAGATAATGAACGAGTGCCAATTCTCCTGCCGGGTCGGCACCGTCAACGCTGACCAGATAGCCAGGGAGGAGCTGGGGCGGGTGATCGTGAACACCACCATGCTGGGAGCGGTCATCAGGGCGACGGGGCTGCTGGAAGTCGAGGACTTGCGTGGGCCCATACTGGAACGATTCGGGCCCAAGCTGGGGGAGAAGAACATGAAGGCCCTGGAGCGGGCCTATGGAGAGCTGGTTTTAAAGGAGTAAGCGGACGTGGCCAAGCCGATGGAAGAGATTAAATGGCAGGACCTGGAAATAGGGTCGGTGGTCAGCGAGCCCGGGTGCTCCAAGGAGTACAAGACCGGGAGCTGGCGTTCGTTGCGCCCGGTGGTGGACAAGGAGCAGTGCATACGCTGCGGCGTGTGCTGGCTTTACTGCCCGGACGCGGCCATAGAGCAGTCGCAGGAGGGGCACTTCCAGGCAGACCTGGAGTACTGCAAGGGATGCGGCATCTGCGCCAGGGAATGCCCGGTGGGATGCATAAGCATGGAGATCGAGGAAGGTTGAAATGGCCAGGGAACGCAGGGGAATAGAGGTCTCGCTGGCCATCGCGGAAGCGGTCGGTCAGGCGGACTGCGATGTCATCAGCGCCTACCCCATCACCCCGCAGACCCACATCGTGGAGCACCTCTCTGAGATGGTGGCCGACGGGCACCTGGACGCGGAGTTCGTGCCGGTGGAGAGCGAGCACTCGGCCATGAGCGTATGCTGCGGGGCGGCGGCTGTGGGCGCCCGCACCTTCACCTCCACCAGCTCGCAGGGGCTGGCGCTGATGGCGGAGATATTCTTCATCGCCTCGGCCATGCGCCTGCCGGTGGTCATGGCCCTCGCCAACCGCTCCCTGTCCGCGCCGCTTTCCATCTGGAATGACCACACCGACACCATGATGGTGCGGGACGGCGGCTGGATACACGTCTTCGTGGAGAACGGCCAGGAGGCCTATGACCACGTCTTCTGGGCCTTCCGCGTGGCCGAGGACCCCGCGGTGCGCCTGCCGGTGGCCATCAATATCGACGGCTTCATACTCACGCACATGATCGAGCCCATCGAGTTCGAGGACGACGAGCTGGTCCGGCGTTACGTGCCCGAATATCATATGGAGAAACCCCTGCATCCCGACCAGCCTCTTTCCATGGGCTGTTTCGCCATGCCGGAGATATACACGGAAACGCAGATGGCACGCGAGAAAGCGCTGGTGGGCTCCTACTCCACCTGCGTCAAGGCCTGGGAGGAATGGGACGCCCTTACCGGGAGGCGCTACCGTCCCGTAGAGACCTACCGGGCCGACGACGCGGAACACTGCATCGTCACCATGGGTTCCTTGGGCGAAACGGCTATGGCGGCGGTGGACGAGCTGAGGGAGCAGGGAGAGAAGGTAGGGGTGATCAAGATCCGCCTTTGGCGCCCTTTCCCGTTCGACGATATCCAAAGGGCTGTATCCGGAAAAAAGGCCCTCATCGTGCTGGACCGAGCCATCAGCTTCGGCGGCCCTGGCGGCCCGGTGGCCCTGGAGTTGAGGAGCGCCATGTGCGGAAAGCCTCAGGCGCCGGTGATCGTGGATTACGTGGCGGGTTTGGCCAGCCGGGATGTCACCGTGGAGGACTTCAAGGCCATTATCCTTGAGGGAAAGGAAAAGGCCGCCGCTGGCGACACCGCAGGCTTCACGCTCTACGGCCTGCGCGAGTGAGGAGCAAGGCATGGACAAGTACTCGGTTTACTCGGCAAGACTGGTGGAGAAGGGCGAATTCTTCGCCTCCGGCCATCGCGCCTGCCAGGGCTGCGCCGAGGCGCTGGCCGTGCGCCTGGTCATGAAGGCCCTGGGGCGCAACACCATCGTGGCCATGGCCACGGGGTGCATGGAGATCATCTCCTCGCCGCTGCCCACCACCGCCTGGGAGGTGCCCTGGATCCACGTGGCCTTCGAGAACGCCTCGGCCGTGATCACCGGCTGCGAGTCGGGCATGAAGGCCATGATGCGCAAAGGGAAA
>JACVJG010000357.1 GCA_015711875.1 Candidatus Solincola jinzensis
GCCTGCGTGGCGGGGGAGCTGCACGAGATAGGGCTGCGCATGGTATCGGACCTCTTCGAGATGGAGGGCTGGGATACCTATTACCTGGGGGCGAATACGCCGCGCCGCAGCGTGGTGCAGGCGCTCGAGGAACGGCGGCCGCGGATACTGGCCCTCTCCGCCACCATTACCTATCACGTTTGCGAGGTGGCCGATTTCATCGCCGCCGTTCGGGGCATGGAAGGTGGTGGCGATATCCTCGTCATCGTGGGTGGTTATCCCTTCAACGTGGACAGGGAGCTCTGGCGAAAGGTGGGATCGGACGGTTGGGCGCCGGACGCGGAGGGGGCCGTGAGCGTGGCTCGCGAGCTATGCGGGTCTTGAGAAGGACTATGGTGCGGGTCCTGGACCGGCCACCGGCCAGGGATCCGCGGCGAACATGCGCTATTCACGATAAACTGTACCCGGCTTACGGAAGCGGAGATAAGGAAGGGGAGATGAGATATCCGGTCGACGGGACATGGCGTTTACAGCGCCGCTCCCGGTCGGCGGTCGGAGACTTGATGCGCGGAGGGGAGCGGCTTGGCGGAAGCCGCGGGCGCGGACGCATCCTCTCTTTAGATCTTGTGGGAACATCGTGAGGTGGGCGGGCTCAATTCGGGAGCGGTAGGAGGGGAGACCGCCGTGAAGGACGGCCTCATGGGCGTGGAGTGGGATGATTTATTGCTGGTTGGGGCCATATGTTGGTATGACGGTTGTTTTTTCGGATAAGGGCGCAGGTGAGCGGGGATGGACGAGAATCCAGAAAGCGCGGCTCCCTTCCTGATCCTGCTCTGCGATCGCCGCGGTTGGATAACCCGGGTCGCAAGGGACGACCTCGACATCGTGGCCTCGCTGCCCCTGCCGCGCCCTTTTTCGGCCATGGTGATCGGTGAGGAGCGCACGAAGACGGTGAACTTCTTCGTGGAACTGCGCGAGAGCGGCCTCGCCCTCGACTGGGAGTTCAACCTCTCACGCGGCGAAGAGATACGCACCTTTCACTTCTATGGTGGTGCGGTTGCGGATTCTTACCTGCTGGTGGCCGCGGAATCCCATAACCAGGTAATAGCCCTCTATGAAAGGATATTCCGGGATAAGTGCGGGGATCTCAACGCGGCGCTGGAATCCATGCGCGCCCAGCTGTTGCGCGCGCGTGAGAGCAGCGACAGGGACAGCGACCTTTACGAGCAGTTGACGCGCATGAACAACGAGATGGCGGATATGCAGCGGGAGCTGGCCAAGAAGAACGCCATGCTCGAGAGCCTGAACGAGGAGAAAAACAGGTTTGTCGGCACCGTGGCCCATGACCTGCGCAGCCCCGCGTCCATCATCATCATGGCCGGAAAGACCCTCCGATCCCTTGCGGGAGACCGTTTGCAGCCCTCCGAGGAGAGCCTCCTCGACGCCATGGTGGGCTACGGCGAGTTCATGGTAAGCCTCATCGACGACCTCCTCGACCTCTCGATGATCGAGGCGGGCAGGATGGAGTTGAAACCGGGGCCGCTGGACATCGCCTCGCTGGTCGCAAGGGTAGTGGCCTTCAACCGCTTCCTTTCGCAGCAGAAGGGCATCGAGCTGCGCCTGGAGGGCGAGAGGCGCGTGATCATGGTGGAGGCGGACGCGGTAAAGGTCGAGCAGGTACTGAACAACCTCCTCAGCAACGCGGTCAAGTTCTCCCACCCGGGGACCGCGGTCACGGTCGAGGTGTCGGCGGATGAGGGCATGGCCACCGTCGCCGTTCGTGACCAGGGCCAGGGGATCCCGGCGGATGAGCTGCAGGGCCTGTTCAGGCCCTACGGCACCACCAGCGTGAGGGGAACGTCGGGCGAGAGGAGCACCGGCCTGGGCCTGGCCATCGCCCGCCGCATCGTGGAGGCCCATGGCGGCAGGATCTGGGCGGAGAGCGAGGTGGGCAAGGGCTCGAGCTTCTTTTTCACCCTTCCCCTGCGGCAACCGCGCCAGGTGCCCTGATCATGTGACGGTCATCCGGAGCGCTGCTTGCTTGATGCACGGAGGTTAGGTGTAACCAGGATGACCGAGAATAGGGAAAAACGGCGGCAATATTCCAGTAATTAACAGCATGAGGCTGGAATAATGCGTGCCATGCCCTTGCGGGATTTCAATTCTCGGTCACCCCGTAACCCCCTTACCTTACGAGATGAAAGCGCGCCTGCTTAAAAGTCCGCGATCCATGGCGCCGGCGTGAATGGTTCGTGCCGGGTTTTGAGTTAACGCTGGGATGCCGGCGGTCGCGAGGACGGGCAGGGACTTTTTAGAGATATCCGGATCAAGTCCAGGCGTCTTTTAAGTAAGCCGGAAACGCGAACAGTGTAAGGGCCATGGCCAGGCAGACCACCCCTCCGGCAAGGAGCACGGCGGGGGCTGAGAAGCGGTCGGCCAAGAAGCCCATGAGCATGCCGCCCACCGGCATCATACCCTGGAAGACGAAGATGTAGAGGCTCATGATGCGCCCGCGCATGTCCCGCTCCACGCGCGCCTGCAGCACTGTGTTCACAGCCGACGAGAGCATGAGGAAAGCGGCGCCGAGCGCGAAGCTGAGCGATAGGGAGAGCCAAAAAACGCGGGAGAGAGAGAAACCGGAAAGGGCGGCGCCCGAGACCAGGGCGGTGATCCTAATGATCTCGCCCTCGCGGTAGCGGCGGTTCATCCATGTCACCAGGGGCGCGGAGACAGCAGCCCCCAGCCCCACCAGGCCGAGCAGCAGCCCGTAGCCCCTCGCGCCCTTTCCCAGGACGTCCCTGGCCATGCCCGGCAGGAGCACGATAAAGGGAAGTCCGAAGATGGAGGCGATGGCGAGGACGAGCAGGAGGTTGAGGGCCCAGCGATTGCTCCACACGTAGACGAGGACCTCACGCACATGCCGCAGGGTTCCCTGCGGTGGCCTCGGGTTGCGGGGGGTCCTGGTCCTTGTGAGCAGAAGGGCGGTGATAACCGCGAGGAAGCTGGCGGCGTTGACGTAGAAGGCGGCGGCCACCGTCCAGGCGGACACGATGACCCCTCCCAGCCATGGGCCGATGAAGCGCGCCATGTTGAATTCCGCCGCGTCCAGGGACACGGCGTTGAGGATGTCCCTGGGCTGCACGATGTCGGTGATGATGGCGCGCCAGGCGGGAAAGCTGAAGGTGAAGGCAGTGCCCATAAAAGCGGTTATGGCGAGGATCTCCGCAAGGTCCGCCGCTCCCAGGGAGGCCAGTATGCCCAGTACCAGGGCGCCGAGCATCATGGCCGCCTGGGTGGCGATGATGAGCGCCTTGCGGTTGAGGACGTCCGCGAGGGAGCCCGCGAAAAGCACGAAGAAGAAGACGGGGACGAAGTTGGCCACGGTCACCAGCCCCACCCAGGCGTCCGAGCCCGTGAGCTCCTTGACGTACCAGAAGAGGGCGCTCATGTGCACCCAGGTGCCGATGTTCGATAGCAATGCCCCCCACCACAGGAGGGTGAAATCGCGGTACCCGAAGGCGGAGAGGACTCCTCCCTTCGAGGGTCCGCCCGGCTGCCCCGCGGAAGGGGGCTGCGATGCCCCCCGCCCGGGTTGCGAAGCATCAAACCCCGCGCCCTCTCCCCTCGCTCTGGCTTCTTTAGGTCCCGTAGTATCTCCTGTCAAAGCTGTGCCGGTTTTAGCCGATGAGCTGGGCCGAGAGCACCAGGCGCTGGATCTGGTTGGTCCCCTCCACGATCTGCAGGATCTTGGCGTCGCGGAAGAGCTTCTCCACCAGGTAGTCCTTCATGTACCCGTAGCCGCCGTGGATCTGCACCGCGTCGGTGCACACCTCCATGGCCACGTCCGTGCCCACATACTTGGCCATAGACGATTCCTTGATGGCGTTCATGCCCTGGTCCAGCATCCAGGCCGCCCGATAGCAGAGCAGGCGAGCGTA
>JACVJG010000358.1 GCA_015711875.1 Candidatus Solincola jinzensis
GCGCATCCGCTCCCGTTCGCGCCTGCCCATAATCATGCTCACCGCTCGCGAGGACGAGGTAGACAAGGTGGTGGGGCTGGAACTGGGCGCCGACGACTACCTCACCAAACCCTTCAGCCCCCGCGAACTGGTGGCCAGGGTGAAGGCGGTGCTCAGGCGCACCCAGCCCGCTCCCGAACCCCAGGAGGTTCTTCACCTCGACGACCTGGTCATCGACTGTTCCCGCCGCCGCGTCACCCAGGGAGGCAGGGAGGTGGAGCTCACGCCGCGCGAATTCGACCTCCTCTACGTGCTCGCCCTGAACCGCGGCATCGTCATGACCCGCGAGAAGCTCCTGGAACGGGTGTGGGGATACGATTACTACGGCGACACGCGCACCGTGGACGTGCATATACGCCACATGCGCGAGAAGCTGGGAGAGGACTCCTCCAATCCGCGTTACGTGGAGACGGTGTGGGGGGTCGGGTACAAGTTCCGGGAAGGGAAGCGTTGATCTCCATGCCGTTAGCATCAACCGGTTCGCAAGCCCGTGTGTTCCTACGCGGGATCAGGGAAAGGTAACCTTGATTTCCATGGCGCCAGAGTGCTTCGGTCCCCATATCGTCCGGGCCGGGAGCGAGTTCCTTGAAAGGAAGCGTTGAGGCGATGACGGCGCGGCGAGCCTCTTCCTTCCGCTCCCTGCGCGGGCGCTTCCTCTTCTACTTCCTCCTCCTGGGCGTACTGAGCCTGCTGCTCTTCGGCGCCCTCTTCGCTTACCTGGCGTGGAGGGAGAGGAGCCGCGAGGAGAAAGCGGCACGCGACGAACTTGTCGAACAGTCCAGGGAGATGGGGCGCGACCTGGCCCTTCTTTTCGCCCTGGGAGAAAGGCTTCCCGGAACCGCCCTGGCGGACAACGAGAGGGTGACCCAGCTCCTGCGCCTCGAGGGAAAGCTCATCAACGCGGTCAGCGTCATCGTGAACCGCGATGGAGAGGTGGTGGCCCCCCGCCCCATCCCCGTGCGCGTCCCACGCTCCTTTGACCAGGAACTGCTGGCATCCGGCGGTGTCGTCGCCCGCCAGGGAAGCCTCGGCTCCCTGGGAGAGGTCTACCTGGTGGCCGTGCCCCTGGCCATACCCAGCCGCCCAGAATACCATAATCTGCTGGTCGCCAAGCGCCCACAGGATCTGGTCACCATAACCGGTTCGGAGCTCATGCGCTACCTGGTGATCGCCGGCGGCGCCGCCCTGCTGCTCTCCATCGTCCTGGCCCTTTATCTCAGCTCCTACGTCCTCCTCCCCCTGCGGAACCTGAGCCAGGCGGCCTGGGAACTAGCCCACGGCAACCTCAACAGAAGGGTGGAGATAAGGGGGCGGGACGAGATCGCAGACCTCTCGCGTTACTTCAACTACATGGCAGAGCGCATCCAGGCCGGCACACGGCTGCAGAAGGATTTCGTGGCCAACGTATCCCACGAGATAAGGACCCCTCTCACCTCCATCGAGGGGTTTTCCCAGGCCCTTCTCGAGGGCATGGTGGAAACGGAGGAGGACCGCAGGCGTTACCTGGGCATAATCGCGGAGGAGAGCAGGCGGCTCAAGAGGGTGCTGGATCAGCTCCTGGCCCTCTCCCGCATCGACGCCGGCGCCTGGGTCCTGCGTCCTTCCCTCCTGCCCCTGGGGGAATACCTCCGCGAGGTGGGCGAGAAAGTCATGCCGAAGGCCATGGAAAAAGGCGTGGAACTGCGCGTGGAGGCTGCCGACGGCCTTCCGGCCATCGAGACCGACCGCGACGCCCTGGAACAGGTGCTGCACAACCTCCTGGACAACGCGGTGAAGTTCACGCCGGAGGGAGGTGAGGTGGCGCTTTCCGCCGACCCCCTTCCCCTGGGCGGGGCGCGCATCCAGGTCAGGGACAACGGGCTGGGGATACCGCCAGAGGAACAGGAGCATGTCTTCGACCGCTTCGTGCGCGTGGAGCGCTCGCGCTCCCAGCGCCACGGCGGCTCCGGGCTGGGACTGTCGGTGTGCCGCGAGCTGGTGGGGCTGTTGGGCGGCAGGATATCCCTGTGGAGCCAGCCCGGAAAGGGCACCGTCTTCACGGTGGAACTGCCCCCAAGAATCCCGGACCTTACGGCGGGAAAGCAGGGGGGTACGGCTAGCCGATAGTGGGCTGGCGTGATGATCACGGCCTCCCTGTCAGCGTTCCAGATAAACTAGCGGGTGAAGAGGCACTACACGCCTGCTGGTCGATGTTTCATCCATAATACGGATCAGTGCCTTGGCCGGCCATCCTGATGCATATTTTTCATCAAGGCCGTCCAGAAAAGCCGGGGAAAGGGTTAGAGATGCCGGAGCTTCCCGAGGTGGAGACCATCCGCGGGCAACTGGAGCGGGAGCTGGTGGGAGCGCGCATCACGGGCTGCGAGGTGTTGCTGCCGCGCCTGGTGACCTATCCCACCCCCATGGGGTACCGGCGGGGCTTGAAGGGCAGGCGCGTGCTGGGCGTGAAGCGGCGGGGAAAGTACCTGCTTGTGGAGCTGGAGGGCGAAAAGGAGCTGGTAATACACCTCGGGATGACCGGGGCGTTGCTTTTCTCCTCTCCACGCCGGGGGCGGCCCCGCCACACGCATATCGTTTTCCACCTGGAGGACGGCAGGGACCTTCTCTACGTGGATCCCCGCACCTTCGGCGAGACGGCCCTGTTGCGGCGCGGAGACCACCGGCCCCTGCGCGGCCTCCATAAACTGGGCCCAGAGCCCCTCTCGCAGGAGTTCACCTGCGACCGCCTTTCCGCAGCCCTGACCGGCCGCTGCCTGGTGAAGTCGGCCCTCATGGACCAGTCGCGAATCGCGGGGGTCGGCAACATCTACGCCGATGAGGCCCTGCACCGCGCGGGGGTAAACCCTTTGCGACGCGCCTGCGACCTCGCTCCCGAGGAGATCGCCCGCCTGCACGAGGCTTTGCGGGAGGTGCTCTCCGAGGCCATAAGGCGCGGCGGCTCCTCGGTGAGCGATTACGTGGATCTGAGGGGGGAGCGCGGCGCCTTCCAGGACCACCACCGCGTGTACCGCCGCGCCGGGGGGCCCTGCCCCCGCTGCGGCGCCGTCATCCGCCGCGAGGTCGTGGCCGGACGCGGCACCTATTTCTGCCCCGCCTGCCAGAGATGACGTACCTCGACCGGCCGCTTGGTATAAAGCTACGCGGCTTCACCTCACAGAAACTCTTTTCAGCAGCCCGGATAAGGCGCGGCGAGCATGAAAGGGCGCGGTGGGTTCTGTGCCTGGCAGTTAATAACATGTTCAGAAATTTCTTGAGAGACAGCTTTCTCGAGAAACAGCCTTCCCGACAGGGCCGGCCAGGGGAGACGGCCCTGACAGCGGAAAAGATAAACGTTTGCTGTGAAAGAGCCGTCTAGGGACAAAGGTTCAGCTTTACCCTGGATCCGCGAGCCGCATACCACAGCCCACTATCACCACCGGGCAAACGACTGCCCTGCGTCCGGGCCAGACCCTAAAAACGGGCCGGGCATATCGCCCGGCCCGTTTATTGTGTTGGGATATATTACCAGGATCCGTAACCGATGGAGCAGGTGCCTCCCGTCTTGCGCGATCTATCCTGGGGGTCGGTGTACACGAAATACATGGCGCGCTCCACCACCACCCCCGAGGAGCAGGCGGCGCCCACCCCCGCCGCTTCCATGGGGCAGGCCTCCACGCGCGTAGATACGTCCGTATCCTCTAGACCCGGTACGTCGTCCACCTTCACCGTCATGCGGTAGTTGGGCGGGCAATCCCGCTCCTCCTCGATGGGCTCCCCGCTGGGGGTCATGTAGGTCAGCTTTATCTTCTGCCAGTAGTCGTAGGGGTTCATGATGAGCACGAAGGTGTCGAATCCCCCACCGGTATAGCCCTCCGCCAGGAACCATTTGGGCATGGT
>JACVJG010000359.1 GCA_015711875.1 Candidatus Solincola jinzensis
GATAGCGATAGCCTGAGTCGAGCAGGCGCTCATAAACTCCCAACTCCTCGTAGGTGCGGGCGCCGAAGGGGCCGTAGATGTCGCTACAGGGTTTCTCGCGCGGGAAACGCTCCTTGTCCACCAGCAGCACGTCTACCCCCTCCATGGCGAGGCGGGAGGCGGCGGTACTCCCTCCCGGGCCCGCTCCCACCACGATGACGTCCCATTGCGAGCGCGCCATCACGCATCACCTCTCTCTATCGGCGAGCCCATGGTGATCACGTCGCCCGCCGGGCAGGAATCACGGCAAGTCCCACAGCCGATGCAGAGCTCGTGTTCCACCTCGACATAGCCGCATCGCATGCAGCGGCGCGCGTCCGTCTCCAGCTCCCTCGCGCCGGGAGGCAGTTCCACTTCCGCGAAGGATGAAAGAGCCGCTTCCAGGCCCAGATGAGGAAGACGCAGGGGTTCCAGCTTCTCCAGGCGCACCGGGAAGATCTTCTCTTCAAGGGGGGCCCCGACTACGCTTCGTTCCTCTGGGCCATGTGCCTTTCCCTGCAGGTATGCGTCCACGGCGCGGGCCGCCCGCCTTCCCGAGGCCATGGCCTCGACCACCGAGCCCCTGCCTCCAAGGAGGTCTCCCGCCGCGAAGACCCCGGGCCTGGAGGTCGCCCCGCTGGCGGGATCCACCACGGGCCTCCCGGCCCCGTCCCTTTCCAGCCCCATGCGCGAGAGGAGATCCGGCTCCACCGTCTGTCCTACCGCGAATATCACCGTGTCGGCCTTGATGGTCATGCCCCCTTCACTTGCGAGCTCAGGCGTGAGCCTGCCGCAGTCGTCGCAGCGGATGGCGCTCACCCGCGCCAGCTCAACCTCCTCCGCCCGCATCCAGGAGGAGGCGATGCGCACGGGGGCGTGGCCGGCGAGGACCTCCACCCCCTCGCGGCGCGCTTCCTCTATTTCCCAGGAAAAGGCGGGCATGTCGCATTCCTGCTCGATGCATACCATGCTCACCCCGCGTGCGCCTTTGCGCAGGGCGGCACGCGCCACGTCCGTGGCCACGCTGCCGCCGCCTATTACCACGACTCTCTCGCCCACCTCCACGGGCCGTCCTTGTTTGACGGCGGCCATGAAGGAGAGGGCATCGTGCACGCCCTGGTAATCGCTACCAGGTATGGGCAGCTTCAGCCCGCGCGGCGCCCCGAAAGCGAGGATCACTGCCCGGAAGCCGTCGTCCAGGAGTTCGTCCAGGGAGGGCGAGACTCCCACGGTGGCCCCATATGCCACCTCTATGCCCTCGCCGAGGGCGAGAGAGAACTCGCGCTCCCATATCTCGTCGGGAAGGCGGAAGGAAGGGATAGCCAGGCGCAACATGCCCCCGGGGCGCGGCGCGCGCTCGAAGACGGTGATGCGGTAACCCAGGGACGCGAGGTCGGCGGCGGCGACGAGGCCAGCCGGACCGCATCCCGCCACCGCAACCCGCATGTCCAGGTTGCGGTGGTATCTTTTTCTTTCCGCCAGGCCGTTGTCCCATGCCCAGTCGGCGATGGCGCGCTTTGCGGCCCGTATGGGCATGGGCCGGTCGATGAGGATGCCGCGCTTGCATTCCTCCTCGCAAGGCCGCGCGCAGATCCTGCCGAGTACCCCCGGAAGGGGGTTGACGGCGGTGATGAGGCTCCATGCCCCCCTCCAGTCCCCGCGGGCGATGAGGTTGAGGTATCCTTCCGGGAAGTGGCCGAGGGGGCAGGCGAGACTGCATGACCGTACGGTCAAGGCCTCCATATCACGGGGGAACATGATCTCTCCCTCGGCGCAGTCCGGGCACAAGCGGCAGATCTGCCGCTGTGCCTCCCGCACGGCGCCGGTGGGGCAGGCGCGCAGGCAGGTGCCGCAATTGACGCAGCGATCGGTGTCGAAATGTGGCGACGCGTATTTGGAAATCCTGCGTTGCGCTCCCTCGCCCCAGCGCAGTGACGCCTCGAGCGTCTCACCCGACTTCTTACCCATCGATCGGACCTCCTTTTGTAAGCCTTCCAAGCCTGCCGTGACGGCAGGGCCGCCCGTGCCGACGCTGCTCAGGGATGCACGGGCGCTTTCTCCCGAAAATATATGGCCCGAGGGCGGAAGGGCCAGCATCTGGGAACGAAGTCCGGATAATCCGGAAAATGGGAAGTGCGCGGTTGCTGCCGCCGCATCGGCGACGCCTCCGGGCTCAACCGCGTGTGCCGGTCAGCCTCACCCTCCCCGCCAAACCCCTCCCAGGGGCTATTGTAACACAGGACGGTATCCGGCGGAGCGGCTCCAGTTTTCACCGGCTTCTCGTTTTCTGTTTATCGACGATGCGCAGCAAAAGGTTTTTCACCCCGCGTATATACTCAGGCTATCTTTGAGGAAAGGAAAACTCTTTCGAGACCTTTCCATGGCTATGGCCGCATGATCAGCGGCCCGGGACATCCCTCGCAGGGCATGCGGAAGCGGCAAAGCCATTAACCTCGGGTCGTGAAGGATGGAACCGTCCTTGCCGAGAATATTAATATGGAAATATATAGTTGAATAGCGAAAAAAGAACGGGCATCCATGTTTCATCGCGGGCAAAACAGCATGCCGGGGGAGGGGTTGAGATGGGCGAGAGGTGCGCGCAATGCGGCGTTCCCCTCATGATAAGCAGGGAACTCAACTGGGAGAGCAACGGCGTCATCTCCCTCAAAGCGTCCCCGCGAAACCGCATGGTCTTTTTCGAGTCCGAGACCATTGACCGGGTTTTCAAAAATATCGAGGAACTCATCGGTATTCCCATCGAGCGCATCGTCATCGAGAGCAGGAGCCGCGAGACCAGGCGCTATATCGAGAGGGCTTTCCCGCCGGAGATACGCAGCATAATCGACGGTTCGAGATCCGGCTTGGGGGAGCGCATGGCGAGGATGTCGCCAGAGGAGCGGGAAACGCTACTCGCCACCATGAAGGTCATCACCCGCAGTATCATCGACATTGCGAAGAACTACGGCTACGGGGAGCAGATGATGAGCGAGCTATGGGAAAAGGGAGCCGATTTCCCCTGGCGGGAGCAGCGGGTGCGCAACCCTTACTCCGTGCTCTTCTTCGCCGCGGACAACCTCGGTTCCGTGGAGGCCTTTGAGGGTATAGAGATGCAGGTCAGGTACGAAAAGATAGGCGAGGATGCCTACCGCTGCGAGGGTTTTCCGGGGCAGCACGCGCTGGAGTTGAGGGAACGCCTCAAGCGCAGGCGATACGAGTTCAAGCCTGGCGACGTGCATTATGACCGCTGCCCACGGTGCGGCATCCCGCTGGCGGTGGCCTCCCGCAGATGGGATACGGAGGCGGGCATTATCACGGACCAAGAGACGGGGAGGAGAATGGCCATCTTCGGCCCCTTCTCCGCCGACGCCGTTTTCGATGACCTGGAGTCGGAGCTTGGGGAGGCCATTCCGGAGACGGTCATCGAGGCCACGCGGCGCTATATCAGGTCCGCCTGGAACACCGAGAACTGGAACCGCGACGGCTTCGCCTTCCAGCAGATGATCGCGGTGCGCGGCCTGGGGTATCTGGCGCGTTTCGAAGGCGAACGGCACGGCCTGGAGATGTTGATCCAGAACGCCTGCCTGCACCTGCCCATGGTGGGGACGGTGCAGGCCCTGGTGGAGATGGCCTACCAGGTGGAGGCCTCGACCTGCGAGTGGGAGCTCGCGGAGGACGGCGATCTTTCCATAACCGTAAAGGTAAAGTAAGGGGAGGCGCCCCGGTCCTCGGTGCCCTGAAGAGAGATGAGTGGCCGCCTTTTCATGCCGGTTGGTAGGGCAGGGTTCTCGTCTGGCTTCTTCAAGGCGCTCGCCATGTCGCATCGTCGTGGAGAAGCCCCCCATTCATTTTTCGGGTCGGCGCCATGGGGGCGAAAGAGCCGCTTGGCTTTGCCGTAT
>JACVJG010000360.1 GCA_015711875.1 Candidatus Solincola jinzensis
TTTCAGGATGATATGGTGATCATTCATCCCGCTTCGGCCCGAAGCGCCCGTCAAAACACCGCCGTTTCCGCCCCCGTCGCTTCGGGGACCAGGAAAGGGCGCCGCGGTTTCCACAGCGAAAACCTGTCACACGACCCCCTTAGCGGTGTCGAGTCAGCCGGTAGTGGCGCGTTGACGGGAAGGCCACGAGAGCTTTCTCAGCCCGAGGTGCGCCCGATGGAGCGAAATGATATCGAGCAACACCGGCCCTGGTCACTCTGGAAAAGGACCGTTGCGGGGAAAGGGAGGGACGGCCCCGCAAGAGGAGGCGTGAAAACCCGGCCTTAGCGAGGGGCGATGCGAGCCGGTTAAGAAAGAAGGTGGCGGGGTCGATAACTGCTATGCGGAAGCGAGATGTATATTATTTGACCGTATCACTGGTCCGGCAGATCGGGGATCGCGCAAGAAGGCCTGGTTCATGGGCATCGAGGCGAGAGGGGGACGCATTAGCCAGGCGGAAGAGATGATGGTAGAGGAACGAGAGATCAAGGAAGCGAGAGCTGCCGCGGATGGCAGCGACTTCGGCTTGGAAGTGCTTCTGCGCCAACTCCAGCTGGAGCTGGGATTAAACCTCAGGCAGTACAAGCCTAACTACCTCAAACGCCGTATCGGTGTGCGCATGAGGGCCACGGGATGCGCCGATTACCTGCAGTACAGGCAATATCTCAAGCAGCACCCGGGGGAAGGGAGAAAGCTGATCAACGACCTCACCATAAACGTGACCGAGTTCTTCCGCGACGCGGATGTTTACGAGGCCATAAGGGGAGCGGTATTGCCGGAGGTGATATCCTACAAACGAGGAAGCGGCTTGTGGAGCCTGCGAGCCTGGAGCGCTGGATGCGCCACGGGGGAGGAACCGTATTCTCTGGCCATGCTCATACTGGATGCCCTGGCGCGGGAGGGGAACCGACCCAGGTGGGCGGTGCGCGTTACCGCTACCGATCTCGATGACAAGGCCCTTGAGAAAGCGAAGGATGCTCGCTACGAGAGCGTGAACCTGCTCCCCGGGCTTGAGCTCGAAGACTATTTCGTCCCGTTGGAGGGAGGCTACGCGGTGCGTGATGAGGTCAGGCGCCTGGTCAGATTCCTTCTCCTGGACATAGCGAAGCAGCCGCCCTTGCGCCACCTGGACCTGATACTCTGCCGTAACGTGCTCATCTATTTCGAGCGCGACAAACAGTCCCAGATAATGGAAATATTCCATCGCTGCCTGCGGCCCGGGGGTTTCCTGGTGCTGGGCAAGAGCGAGGCCATCGTAGGTGCCGCCCAGAGCGGCTTCGCGCCTTATCGACGCAGGGAAAGGATATACCGCAAGCGTTAGGAATTCCTCGTGGATGGGTAGAGAAGGAAGGAAGACGGGGCGGGGATAAAACTTATATGACCCGGTGCCGAAATACCATTTAGCGGCCGCGACGAAGCCGTGAGCCGAGAGCCGCCCGTGGCGGGGGCGCGACCGCGGCCCAGGCTTACTGGAGATGCTGGAGGTAGGTTTGATGAGCACGATCTCTGGAGCGGAGAAAGAAAGGGCTGGGAACTGGAGAAACCTGCGCACCCTGGCCATGGCGGCCGCGGCGCTTTTCCTCGCCCTTGCGCTGGCCTCCGGAGTCTTGGCGGTGGCCATCATCGCCGTGGGGTCATCTCGAGCGGGCGAGGCGGTGGAGAGGCTGGAGGCCGGGGAGGCGAGGGAAAAGGTGGATTCCGCCAAGGGCATCCTGGACGGAGCCAAGGCGGCCCTTATCGTACTGCTGGTCATCGAGCTGGCCCTCGCGGCTCTGGGGGGCTATCTCTTCATGCGTTGGCTGTCCGGCAGCATGAAGGAGATAACCTGGCAGGTCCAGCAGGTGGCGGCGGGGGACGGCGACCTCACGCGCCACATCGAGGTCGAAGACAGCCGCACCTTCGGCCCGCTCGCGGACTCCATCAACATGATGATCGGCGCCCTCAGGGGCTCGGTGGCGGAGATCGGAAGGATAGCGGGGGAGCTCAGCAACAGCGCCGAGCAGATGTCCGCGGTCATACAGCAGATGAACGCCTCCAGCCAGGACATCTCCAGTACCATCGCCCATATAGCCAAGGGCGGGGAAGAGCAAGCGCGAAGAGTGCTGGAAACCTCACACGCCATGGAGATGATGACCGCCTCCATGCAGGAGATGGCGGAGAAAGCGGACCTTTCGAACCAGGCGGCCATGGAGGCCATAGAGATCGCCCAAAGAGGGGCCGAGGCGGCGGTGGAGACGGCGAGCGCCATGGACATCATCCGCGGCGCCGCAGAGGCGGTGATGGACGCCAGCACGGGCCTGGAGGAGCGCTTCATGCAGATCGGGATCATCGTGGACGTGATCACCAGCGTAGCCGACCAGACCAACCTCCTGGCCCTCAACGCCGCCATCGAGGCGGCGCGGGCGGGGGAGCAGGGACGGGGCTTCGCGGTGGTGGCCGAGGAGGTGCGCAGCCTGGCGGAGAACTCGCGCAAATCCGCGGAGCAGATCTCCAACCTCATCCGAGAGATACAGAACGGCGTCAACCGCATGAGGACCAGCATAGACTCCGCCATCGAGCAGGTAAGAGGCGGCACGGAGGTGGTCGAGAAGGCCGGCAGGGCCTTGCAGGAGATCGCGGTATCCATCCAGAGCACCTCCCGCTATGCCAGCGAGATAGCGGAGACCACGCGGCGGCAGGTGCTCGGCAATGAAGAAGCCTTGAAAGCCATCACCGAGATCGCGAGCATCGCGGATGAGACGGCCGCGTCGTCGGAGGAGGCGTCGGCCACCGTGGAGGAACAAACAGCCTCCATGCAGGAGATGGCGGCCGCGGCGGCGGAGTTGGCCGCCATGGCCGAAAAGCTCAATCAGCTGGTAGGCGGCTTCAAGGTGTGAGCGAGGGAGGGGCATGAACGCGGCTGGCAGAGGAACGGGAAGGCGGCATGGCGGAGGGCTGTCGGGCCTGTTGCTGAAGGTGCTTGCCTCCTTCGCGCTTTTGGGGGTGGGAGGAAGCATAGGGGTAGCCTATGCGGGAGAGAGACTTTCCTGGAGCCCGGCTCTCTCCGGATTGCTCTTCGGTGTGCTGCTGGTGGCGGCGATGGCCGCTGGGACCATGGCTTTCCTGCTCCGCCAGCTCAAGGCGGTGGGGATGCTCACAGAGCATCTGGAAAGGATAGCCAATCGGGACTTCACGGCCCACGTGGACCCCGGGCAGGCGGGGATCATGGAAGGGTTCGCCATGGCCCTGAACGACTTCACCGATTCCATGCGTGCCGTGATCAAGGAACAGCTGGACACCGCCGATCAGCTCACCTCCGCCAGCGAGATGATGTCGGGAGTGTCGCGCGAGACCACGGAAACGGCGCAGGAAACGGCCAACACCGTGTCGCAACTGGCGCGGGGCTCGGAGGAGCAGGTGCACGCCATAGTGCAGGCCCAGGCCACGGTGGCGGAGATCGTGGAGGAAATAGGCCACGCCGCGGAAAGGAGCCAGGAGGCTAGGCACTACAGCGCCCAGGCGCAGGAGACGGTGGAAAAAGGCGTGATTGCGGTACGCCGCGCCACCCAGAAGATGGAGCAGATAAAGAGGACCGTGGACGCTTCCGCGGAAGCGGTGCGAGAGCTGGGAGAGCATTCCGCCCAGATCGGATTGATCGTGGACGTCATAACCTCCATAGCCGACCAGACCAACCTCCTGGCCCTCAACGCCGCCATCGAGGCGGCGCGGGCGGGGGAGCAGGGACGGGGCTTCGCGGTGGTGGCCGGAGAAGTGCGCAACCTTGCGGAAGGCTCCGCCAAGGCGGCCTCGCAGATCGCGAACCTGGTGCGCGAGATCCAGCGTGGCATCGAGCATACCATTGAGGGCATG
>JACVJG010000361.1 GCA_015711875.1 Candidatus Solincola jinzensis
ATACTGCTTTACCGCCAGTACGGCACCCTGGACGTGGACCGGCTTTACCGGGACCAGGACGGGGGAGAACATGCGGGATCCCCCGGGGAGGAAGCGCCTTAAATGGGTGCCTACCGACATTTTCCCATACTGATGATAACCATGCCGCTGGTGTGCGCGGTGATGCTGCCTTTCCTGGGGTATTTCAGGGAGAGGTGGGTGCCCTGGGCGGCTCTGGCGCCCCTTTCGGCCTCCACCGTTCTGGGCTTCCTGCTCATCGGCAGGATACCGGCCCAGGGATTTCTCAGCTATCACCTCGGGGGGTGGGAGCCTCCTTTCGGTATCGAGATACGCGTGGATTACATCGGCCTTTTCCTGCTCCTGGTGGTCTGCGGCATCTCCCTGCTCGCCCTGGGTTTCTCGCGGCGTTATATCGGCAAGGAGGTCACGGGGGGGCGGGTGACCGCCTATTACGTGCTCTTCCTGCTCATGAGCGGGGCCATGCTCGGCTTCGTGGCCACGGGAGACGTCTTCAACCTCTTCGTCTTCATGGAGATCCTGGCCCTGACCTCTTACGCCCTGGTGGCCATAACCGGTAACCGCAACGCGGTGCGTGCCGCGTTCAAGTACCTGCTCATGGGGGCCCCTTCGTCCATCATGGTGCTGCTGGCGATCGGTTTTCTCTATTCCGCCACCGGCTCTCTCAATATGGCCGACCTCTCGGCGCGCATCGCGGAATCCGGGTACACCGAGGTGCTGGTGGTGTCCTTCATCCTCTTCGTCATCGGATTCGGGGTTAAAGCCGCCATCTTCCCTCTGCACATGTGGCTGCCGGACGCCCATTCCATCGCGCCCTCTCCCATAAGCGCCATGCTCTCCGGCCTGCTGGTGGAGGTGTGCGCCTTCGCCCTGGTGCGCCTGACCTTTTCCGTTTACACCGCGGGGGCCCAATCCATAATCGGGGGCACGTCGGAGGCGGTGAGCGTGTTCGCGGCGGCGGCGGTGCTTTACGGCGGTATCATGGCCATCACCCAGAAGGACCTGAAGATGATGATCGCCTATTCCACCGTCAGCCATATCGGCTACATCTTCCTGGGCATCACCTCCTTCACCAAGGAGGGCCTGGCGGGGGCCATGTACCACATGTTGGACCATGGCCTGGCCAAGGCGTGTCTCTTCCTGTGCGCCGGTTGCGTCATCTACGTGAAGGGATACCGGCGCATCGAGGACCTGAAGGGAGCATGGCGGCAGATGCCGTGGACGTGCTTCGCCTTCTCCCTGGCCGCCATATCGGTGATCGGCATCCCTCCCACGGCAGGTTTCATAAGCAAGTTCTACCTCCTCTACGGCAACTTCACCGCGGAGCGGTGGCCTTATGCACTGGTGCTGCTGGTGGGGGCCATCCTGGCGGCGGTCTACTGCTTCCGGGTGATATATTACATGTTTTTCCAGGCGGGGAAAGAGGGCGCGTGGGAGGAAGGAGGCGGCGACGCCCCTCCCTCCATGCTGGTGCCGGTTTGGGTGCTGGCCGCCGGCACTCTCTTCTTCGGCGTGTTCTCGGGCCTGATCATAGATTCGCTGCTGAAGGCGGCAGCCTTCCTGCTGTGAGACAAAGGGGGTAGTCAATGCCGGACAAGAGCACGTTCTCGGTGATCCCGCTGGTGGCCATCCTTCTGCCCTGGTTCTCGCTGGTGGTGATCATGGCCAGCCCCAAGAAGGCGCGCACCCTGCGACTGTGGCTTTGCGCCCTGGGGGCCCTGGCGACCTTGGGGGTGGTGTTGTCCCTGCTCCCGGGCATCCTGGACGGGAACACCTACACCATCAAGCTGGCCAGCGTGGTGGAGGGCCTGGAGATGCGCCTCACCGTGGACACCCTGGGTTATTATTTCTCGCTCATCCTGGCCTTCCTCTGGCTGCTGGCCACTATCTACTCCATCTCCTACATCGACCACAAGGAGAACCGCTTCTTCATCTTCATGGCCCTGTGCGAGTCCTTTCTCATCGGCTGCGCTTTCTCGGCCAACATGTTCACCTATTTCATCTTCTACGAGATGATGACCTTCGGTTCCTACCCCCTGATCATCCACGAGGAGACGGCCATGGCCCGCAGGGCGGGCTACAAATACCTGGTGTACGCCATATCCGCCGGCACGGTGCTCTTCTTCGCCATCGTGGCGCATTATTTCTGGGGAGACGGGCAACTCGGCTTCGCGTCCTACGGCGTGCTCAGCCTGGAGTTCGCGAGCCGGGCCGCTTTGATGACCGTTTTCTTCACCTACCTGGCGGGGTTCGGGGTGAAGGCGGCCATCATGCCCCTGCACGGATGGGTGCCCGACGCCCATCCCGCCGCGCCCTCTCCCGCCAGCGCCCTCCTCTCGGGCGTCATCCTCAAAGCGGGAGCCTTCGGCATCATCCGCGTGTGCTTCAACGTCTTCGGCGTGGAATTGATGAGGGAGCTGAGGGTGTTCGTGGTCATGGCCGTGCTCGCCTGCATCACCATCGTGGTGGCCTCCATCTTCGCCCTAACCCAGGACAACCTCAAGCGCAGGCTGGCCTATTCGAGTATCGGGCAGGTCTCGTATATAATCCTCGGGCTCTCCATGCTCACCCACGACGGCGCCCTGGGAGGAGTCATGCACCTCACCCACCACGCCCTCATGAAGGGCTGCCTCTTCCTCTGCGCCGGGGTGATCCTGGTTAAGACGGGCAAGAAGAACATAAGCGACATGAAGGGAATAGGATACAAGCTTCCCATCACCATGATCTGCTTCTCGGTCTGTGCCCTGGCCATGATGGGCACCCCGCCGTCGGTGGGCTTCATCACCAAATGGCTGCTGGGAAGCGGCTCCCTCGAGGCCGGCCTGCCGGTTTACGTGGTCATCCTCCTCACCAGCGCCCTTCTCAACGCGGCTTACTTCCTGCCCATCATCTACACCGCCTTCTTCCGCTGGGAAGGGGACGAGGCGGAGGAGGGAGAGGAGCACCATCGTCCCAAGCTGGTATTCGGCAAAGAGGCTGATCATGAGATGGTGGTCCCCATCGTCATCCTGGCTGCGCTGGTGATCATCATGGGGATCTGGGTGACGGTGTCGGGATTCCCCTATTCCTTCGTGAGCAGGGTGGTGGGGATCATCTTCCCTTGAGGACATGAGGTAAAGGGTTGCACGAGGAGAAGGTAACCGTTCTCGCCTATTCGGCGCTTCCGGCCCTGGCGCTGGCCCTGCCGCTTATCGGCGCGGCCTGCGCGGCGGCGGCGGGGGAAAGCCGCGCGCGCCTGCGCAACTGGGCGGCCGTGGTCTCCACGGGTGCGGCCCTCGCCGCGGTGACCGCGTTGCTCTGGCGCGTGCTTTCGCAGGGAGCGGTGTATTTCAACCTCGACATCATGCGCCTGGGCGACCGTTTCGTGGGCGACCTGGAGGTGGACGCCATGGGTGCCCTCTTCGCCTTCTTCGCCTCCCTGTTGTGGTTCGCAGCCTCGCTACACGCTTTCCGCTACATGGACCACGAGCACAAGCGCACCCGTTTCTATCTCTTCATGCTCCTCACCCAGGCCGCCACCCTGGGGGTGTTCATGGTGCAGGACTTCTTCACCCTCTATCTTTTCTTCGAGGCCATGGGGCTGTTGGCCTACCTGTTGGTCATTCACTCGGAGACCGAACGAGCGCGCGCCGCCGCGGCTAAATACATCTGCATGACCGTGGTGGGGGGCCTGAGCCTGATAGGAGGGGTGTTCCTCTACCTTGGATACGCGGGCACGGTGGACTTCCGGCCCCTGGCCGAGAGCGCCTGGCTGGCGGGGTCCTTCAAGGTGGCGGCCCTGGTTATGCTCATCGCGGGTTTCGGGGTGAAAGCGGGCATGGTGCCCCTGCATATCTGGCTTCCCGACGCCCATCC
>JACVJG010000362.1 GCA_015711875.1 Candidatus Solincola jinzensis
AAGCCAGGCACGGAATATCTCACCTGCCTACCCAACCCTTACATAACCCTGGGGGACATGAAGATAAGGCAATGCCTGGACCTCTTCAACGCCTGCAGCTTTGAGGCGGCGGAGGAGAAGCTCAGGGAGGCGAGGGAGGAGATAAAGGGGAAAAGGGCTCAGCAAGTCGCCACCAGGTTGGAGGTGTGGCATGGGCTTGTTAAAGGTTTCGCGCTTTGGGACAGGTTCCATTACAGGCCTGCTTATGACGAACTCCAAAAGGCTTTTAAATCAGCCAAGAAGTTCGAAATGGAGATAGACCTGGATGGCCTTGAGCAAAACCTCGCGGGCTTGGAGGCTTTGAAGTCCGAGCAGAGGGGAGACGAGCTCTTCCCTCTGTTACAGAGAAACCCTGAGTTCGGTCTCCGGCTTGCGGTTGATTTATACTGCAACGCGACCAGGAGAGAAAAAGCGGGAGCCCCGGACGACGCGGCGGTGCGCCTTTATCGCTCCCTGGAGCTGGCATCACAGTTGAGGCTGGCGCATGCGGTAGGAAAAGACGGCAAGGTGGGATTTGAAACCAGCAAATTCGAATGGGAACGCCTGCCGGAGTCCGTTTTAGCTCGGTATATTGCTTTGGCCGAACAAGTGTTCGTAGAGGAGAGGCGGAAAAGACCACGAGGAACGCAAGATCAGGTTTACGTGAGGACGAGAGGCCCGGTAGGCATTATGCACGGCCACCTTATCCTGGCCGCTTTTGGCGATCCGTTGTGGCGAAAGGAAGGCGTGGACGAGTTAAAGGCATTTCATAAAGCCGTGAACAAGAGAAACCGCCTCATGCTCATCCACGGCACAAAGAGGGCCAAGCCGGAGGATGTTGATGAATTCGCCAACTGGGTGGCGGTGATTCTGAAAAGGCTGGCTCGCCTAATGGGTGAAGATCTCGACGAGCTCGTGGACCAGCATACATTTATAGTCTTGTGATGTGAAGTGTCAAGTCGTCGGGCCTTTCTCTTGATGGCTGTTCCCGTTTTTTATCAGTGAGGAGAGCGGGCATTGGGCCAGCTAATGGAGCTTTGCCTTTATCTGGAAGTCCTCGAGGCGGTTGAGTTCCCCGCCGGGGGCGGGCAGCGCGCCAACGCCCTGTTCCTCGACCTTGTAAGAGAGGCCGACCCCGCCATGTCCGCGCGCCTGCACGACATGAAAGCCCCCAAGCCTTATACTGTGTCGCCGCTCATGGGTGAGATGGAGCCCGTGGGCGATGGCAGGTTGAAGTTGAGCCCTGGCAAAGCCTATGCCCTGCGCTTCACCATGCTGGACGACGACCTGGTCGCGCTGTGGAGCGATGCGCTGTTTGAGGGCATGGAGGGGCGCGCCTTGCGCCTGGGGGAGGCCAGCTTCAGAGTCGTGGGGGCGGAGAAGAGGTCACTCCATGCCGACGATCTCTATCGAGAATGTATAGTGAGAAGGAAAACGCCGCCGCGAAAGCTCACCCTCAAGTTCTTAAGCCCCACGGCCTTCCGCAGCGCCCGGCGCAATGTCATCTTCCCCCTCCCCCGGCTGGTGTGGCATAGCGCCAACCGGGCCTGGTCCGCCGTGTCTCGAGTGGATTTGGGGGGGAACATCCACCTCCTCGCGGACGAGTGCGCTTTTCCTTCCCGCTTCAACCTCTCCACGCGCATCCTCCATTTCGACCGTTCAAGGCAGGTGGGCGTGGTGGGCATATGCGAGTACCTGCTGAAATCCGACGACGAAGACCTGCGGCGGGCCCTCCACCTGCTGGCGTGTTTCAGCGAGTTCTCAGGCCTGGGCATGAAGACCACCATGGGCATGGGACAGGTGCGCTTTAGCGTATCCGGCGTGGCACGAGATATGGATAATGCGCGTACCCCCAAAGCTTGACCGCGGTCTTCGAGTGTTCGCAGGAAGCTGAAGCATCGACCACGGTGCCGCTTTCTGTGTGGATCTGCATTCGTGCGTGTAACAAACCTCGCGCTTTTTCGTAATCTTTATTGCCTGAGGAGAACGGAAAGATGGCTATACTTTATGTCTTGGAACAGGGTGCTAAATTGCGCCGCAAGGGTTCTCGCATCATCGTCGAGAAGGATGACGAGGTTATCTCGGACATCCCCGGCTTCAAGCTGGACCAGGTAATTATCTACGGCAATGTCTCTTTCACCGTGCCCATCCTGGAATACCTGCTCAAAGCGGATGTTGGGGTCTCTTTCCTCAGTATGCGCGGAAAGGTGAAGGGTCACCTGTGGCCGGCCTTCTCCAATCACGGGACCCTGCGGCGGAACCAGTTCCAGGCCACCGAGGACGCCTGCAGGTGCCTGGACCTGGCAAAGAGCTTTGTGCAGGGCAAAGTGCACAACCAGAGGATACTCCTGCAGCGCCATCGACGTCGCAAGGGCATCGTCGCCCTGGACGCTCCGATAAACGCCATGAGGAACTGCCTTTCCGAGTTGCATCACGCGGATACCCTGAACGAGGTCAGGGGTCTCGAGGGGCGTGCCACCGCTATCTATTTCGCGGGTTTGCGAGAGCTTATCCCCCGGGAGTTCTCCTTCCCTTGCCGTACCCGCAGGCCGCCTCGCGATGCCGTGAACGCCCTCCTCAGCCTGGGGTACGCGCTGTTGATGAGCAACGTGTTGTCCGCTTTGGAGCCTACAGGCCTCGACCCTTACCAGGGATTCCTGCATGCGGACCGCTACGGTAAGCCATCCCTCGCCCTTGATTTGATGGAGGAATGGAGGCCGGAGATGGTGGATTCTCTGGTCGTCTCGTGCATGAACAAGGGCGTGTTCAAGCTGGAGGACTTCCGAGAGGAAGACGGTTCCGTGCTGCTAAGCGAAAAGGCCCTTAAGGAGTTCGTCGCTCAGTACAACCAGAGGCTGTTCGGTGAGTTTCTGCACCCCGACAGGGATAAACCCGTCAGTCATCTGGTCGGCTTCCAGCTTCAGGCGAGGCGCCTGGTAAGGGATCTGCAGGGCGGGCGGCCTTATCGCCCCTATCTTTCCCGCTAGGGGGCGGCCGTGCAAGTAAAGCATTTCGTTGTCGTCGTCTATGACATCCCCAACGACCGGGTGCGCACTAGGGTCTGTAACGAGCTCAAGAACTTTGGGGACCACGTGCAGTTGAGCGTGTTCGAATGCGTGCTGAGCGAGGAGAAATACCGTGAGATGAAGAAAGCGCTAGAGGAGATAATCGAGGATCACGAGGCCTTGGTGCGCTTTTACAAGATATGCCAGGCCTGCGTGGAGAGAAGCGAGATCATAGGCGAGGGGACCTTCGCGCATGATGTGGACATATATGTGGCGTAGGGGCATGAAAGACGGTATATTGATTGAAGGCCTGGGTTTTGTCCATAGGGTTAGTGATGTGGAAGGTGGAGAATATCCCTGGACCTTGAAAACCCCATAGTGCCTTATGGAAAACTTATGGAAAATCGCGCGTTGATCGCGTGGCGAGGCAAGAGGTTTACGCGGATGACCTTGCCCCGGGCGGCGAGCTCCGAGCGCCTCGCGCTGCGATGTCTGGACAGTTGTGGTATTTGGGCTTTCGACGACTCCCGGCTTGCCTTTTATGGCCGGGGGTCGTCGAAGACTCGTTTCGGGCACGTCGCATGAGAGTAAAGGCAGCTAAAACGGCGTTTTCTTGAGCGCTGTCGGCAAAATTGAAAAAGCATATGCCGCTAAAACGGCCCTTTTCGATGGCCGCGTTTTGAGGTCGTCGATTTCCGATGTAAAATAGCAGTGTAAATAGGCCAAAATGAGTGCAGCCTAGAAAAAGAAAAATCTCCGTTCAGGAGATTGAAACTAGTGGCATCCCTACGGTTATCGGCAGTCTGTCCACCGCTAGAAAAAGAAAAATCTC
>JACVJG010000363.1 GCA_015711875.1 Candidatus Solincola jinzensis
CCGGGGCATCGTGGTGGAGCGCCCCATGTACTTCTCCTACCAGGGCACCGGCGGCTTCGGCTGGACGGGAGGGCATGACGTCATCGGCCTCATGCCGGGAGGAGAGACCTGGATGCTGGAGGAGGGGAAAAGGGTGAGCGACCCCTATTTCTTCGACGTCTGCGTGATCGGGCTCCAGGACGGTCGCTACCGCATGTACGGCGAGAAGAACGGCCGTATCGAGAGCTATGTCTCTCAAGACGGCATGAACTGGAGCAAGGAAGCGGGAACGCGGCTGGCCGACGCGGCGTTTCCCTTCGTGATGCGCCTTCCCGACGGTAAATTCAGGATGTATTACGTGCCTGCGGGCGCAGGAGGGCCACAGGACCGCGTGCTCAGCGCCCTGAGCGACGACGGGGTGAACTTCACCCCCGAGCCGGGGATCAGATATGCCGCAAGCGGGCCATACGAGGAGCGGGTGCAATCACCCCGGGTGATCGTACTTCCGGACGGCTCCTACAGGATGTACTACACCGGGATAAGCGGTCCTGAGAAAAGCGAGCTGGTGGTGATATTGAGCGCGAGGTCAGGCGACGGCTTGACCTTTCATGCCGAGGACGGCATCCGCATCGATCCCCGCGTAAGCCCTTTGATGGGAGGCCGCGCCGCCCACGCCTGGCCGCTGTGGAAAGAGGACGGTGGGCTGCGCCTCTATTTCGCCGGCCTGCTAGCCGACCAGGGCCCAGGCATCATCTCGGCCGACTCCGCGGATGGGCTCTCCTTCACCGTCAACCCTCTGCGCGCCCTGGTGGCCGGGGAAGGGGGCTTGACGCCGCAGGACCCGTGCATCATGTCCTTCCCGGACGCCCTGAGGATGTTCTTCGGCCTCTACAGGGGCCCGGAGGTGACGCAGGATTCTGCCATCTACAGCGCCATCCGGCTCGACTGACTCCCTGCGCCAAGCGGCGGGGCGCTTCATAAAAGCTGTGCCTGGAACGTCCGCACGCTCAGCCCGAGGCGGCCCTCTCCCTCTCCCTGTTTTCCGCCACCAGCCCGCGGATGAAGTCGACGATGTCGTCAAGGTCGCTGCCGGGGCCGAAGATCTCCTTGATCCCCATGGCCTTCAGGGTCTCGGCATCGCCGGGGGGCAGGATGCCCCCTACGATCATGGGGATGTGACGGGTGGCCTCGTTGTCCTGCAGCGCATGGTATATCTTGGGGATGATGGTCATGAGCCCGCCGGAGAAGATACTGATGCCCACCACGTCCACGTCCTCCTGGATGGACATCTCCACCACCTCCTGGGGGGTGATGCGCAGCCCACCGTAAAGCACCTCCATTCCCGCATCCCGCAGCGCCTTGCCCACCAGCTGTATACCGCGGTTATGCCCGTCCAAGCCCGCCTTGGCCAGCAGTACCCTGATCGGTTTTCCTTCCATGCTCATGGCCCCTTCTCTGACTCGATTCCCAGTCCTTTCCAAAACAACCCGCGCCCGTCACGGAGCGGTCGCCGATCTCGCTATTAACAGATAAAAGCGTCCTTGCTCTCCTTGCCGGCTCCCAGCGCCTCCTGCAGGGCGTTCCTCATCTCCTCCAGGGTGGCGTAGGCCTTCACCGCCTCCATACAAGAGGGAACGATATTGCGATGCGCGGCGGCGTCCTCCTTCATCCTCTCCAGCGCCCTGCGCAGGGCTTCCTTGTCGCGGCGCTCCTTGACCTGCCGCAGCATCTCCACCTGGTGTCTCTCGTGGGCAGGGTCAATGCGCAGGATCTCGATGGGCACCTCCTCGTCCTCGCTGTCCTGGAACATGTTCACCCCCACCACGGTTATCTCCCCCGACTTCAGTTTGCGGTGATACTCGTTGGAGGCCTTGACGACCTCACGCTGCACCCAGCCCGCCTCCAGCGCCGCCACCATGCCGCCCATATCGTCGATCTGGCGCAGGATGCCCTCGGCCTCCGCCTCGATCTCGTCGGTGAGCTTTTCCACGAAGTAGGATCCCGCCAGGGGATCCACGGTATTGGCGATTCCGCTCTCGTAGGCGATTATCTGCTGCGTACGCAGCGCGGTGCGCGCGGCGTACTCGGAAGGAAGGCAATAACACTCGTCCATGGAGTTGGTGTGCAGGGAGTTGGTGCCTCCCAGCACCGCCGCCATGGCCTGGATAGTGGTGCGGATGACGTTGTTTATAGGCTGTTGGGCGGTCAGCGAGCTCCCCGCCGTCTGTACATGGAAACGCAACAGCCACGAAAGAGGGTTTTTGGCCCCGAAGCGCTCCTTCATGATGCGCGCCCACAAGCGGCGCGCCGCCCGCAGCTTGCATATCTCCTCGAAGAAATCGTTGTGGCAGTTGAACATGAAGGAGAGCCGGGGCGCGAAATCGTCCACGTCCATTCCCCTGCCTATAAGCTCCTCCGTGTAACCGATGGCGCTGCCGATGGCGAAGGCGATCTCCTGCGCCGCCGTGCTCCCCGCCTCGCGGATCTGGTAACCCACGAAGCTGATGGGGTTCCAGCGCGGCACGTGCTTGCGGCAGTATTCCACCACGTCGGCGGAGAGCCGGAAGCCGTCGCGCAGGCTGACCACGGACATGTTCACGGTGTAATACTGCGAGAGGACGTCGTTCTGCAGGGTGCCCCGCAGCTGGTCAAAGGGGACGCCCCTCTTCTCGGCCAGGGCCAGGTACATGGAGAGGATGAAGGGGCCGGAATGGATGATGGAGGTGGAGACCTGCCGCATGTCGATGCCGTCCATCACCACCTCCATGTCCCGCAGGGTGCAGGTGGGGACCCCGTCCCTGCCCACCTCGCCCTCGCATAGGGGGTTGTCGGAGTCCAGCAGGTTGGTGGTGGGGTTGTCGTAGATTATGTTCAGCCCCGTCTGCCCCTGCTGGATGAGGAATTTCAGGCGCTTGTTGGTCTCCTCGGGGGTGGCGAGCCCGGTGATGAGCCGCCGTGTCCACAGGTTGGCGCGGTAACCGGTGGGGAAAACCCCCCGGGTGAAGGGATACCAGCCCGGGAAGCTGATATCGTCGACATAGCTCTTGCCCGCTATGTCCTCGGGGGTGTAGACCCTCTTCACGAGGTGGCCCGACTGGGTCCTGAACTCCTCCTTGCGCTCGGGCCACTTCTCCATGATGGGAGCGAGCACTGTGAGCTCCCATTCCTCGCGGGTTTTGCGGATGGCCTCCAGCTCCTCATCCTTGAACATGACGACAGCCCCCTTAGCTAGACACGAGGTTTTCCCATAGACAGCCTAGGATATTTTATTCATCGTGTATAAATGTTGTCAAGTTTAAGTTTAGTAAGAGTGTACGTTAGTTAGAACCGCCAGCCGCTTCCGCCTGTCCCCGTAACCCCGCCCCATGCTCGTTCATGGAACCAGACTCTTCCACGTGTCCGTGATCCGTTTTTGTGCATCGCCATGGTTATCATGTTTTTAACGCTGTCCACGCTCTGCCGCCCTGGTCTTCAGGGCGTCCGGGAGGGATTCCGTTGTCAGCGACCGGTGTAATCCTCTCATGTGCTGGTCTTGGAAGGAAAAGGTAGCTTCCACTCGGCGCTTGCGGATTGAAGACAAAACAGGATAGACCATAATGGGAGGAGGAAAAAGCGGTCTCTGGCCATGGCTTCCAACGCCGGTCACTCCATGGTTTATAATGGTCGAATCCAGGAAGAACGAGCTGTACCACATGCGCGATCAAAGGAGGGGTTGATGGGCGCGGCTAGAGATAGGGAGGCCATGCGATCCTGGAGCGCCGTGCTCCAGGCGCCCGGGGAGGAACGCGAGAAACGCATCGCGGAGCTGGTCTCCGCCATGTCCCTCGAGGACAAGATACACGAGATGTCGGGCACCACCGCCCCATGGAAACAG
>JACVJG010000364.1 GCA_015711875.1 Candidatus Solincola jinzensis
CACCATGGTGTCCTTGCGCGCCTCCACCACCTCGTCCAGATAGCAGATGGCCCCTGCTTTCACCGCCGCGGTCAGGGGCCCGTCCACCCACACCGTCTGGTCTCCGCGCAGGATATAGCGGCCCACCAGGTCGCCGGCGGTGAGATCCTCGTGGCAGGCCACGGTTATGAGGGGCAGCTTGAACCCCCCCTCCTTGCCCAGCAGCCAGGACATGTATTCGAGGAAGCGCGTCTTGCCGCAGCCCGTGGGCCCCTTGAGGTTCACCGGCAGGCGGGCATGATAGGCGGCGCGGAAGATCTCCACCTCGTCCCCCAGAGGCAGGTAGAACGGTTCCTCCTCGAAAACATGCTCCTCGTAGGACAGTTCAGCGCTTGCCTGGACGCCTGACTCCATACTCCTCCTAGTTATCGAGCGTTGGGGGTAGCCTTCGCACCCGTATAAGCGTTAGTACGCCCAAGGCTATTTTACCAGGGTCGGCGCAAAGCCCTCATAACCGTTGATCCGCAGTCTCCAAATCTTTTTCCAACCGAAAAGCGCCCGTCAGAACGTTGCGGCATCGATGCGCGGATGGGGGAATGAGCCTTCATGGATCAAAAACGGCGGCGAAAGGTGAAGGTTCCCGATGCCCGTGCTTGCGTGCTGCTGCGCCGGTCCTTTATGAACTTGTGGGCCGGAGCGACTTTCATCTCCAAAACGATGCGCGCTCATGTCGGCGCCGGAGAAAAGGACCACGGTCAAAGCGCTCGCGATCTCTCCCGTTTCTGCGTTGTCTACGCTCACCTGAGCGAAAAAAGGCTCGGACCATGTACGTGGAGCGTGATGCTGCCCCTCTTGGGAGGAACAAAAGGATGAAGTGTAGCAGCAGGATCGCCACCCACTCCCCTGCCTGACCCTTCTCAGCCGTTGTAGATGGGAACCCCGCTGCGGGCGATCGCCTGCAGCCGCTCGCCCAGATACAGCTCCCGGCAGAGGAAACGGCGCTTCTTCCCGCTGGAAGTTTTAGGCAGACTGCCCGCGGGCACCAGGATTACCTCGCGCACCGGCACCCCTATCTCCTCGCGCACCGCCTCGGACACTGCGCGCGCCGTCTCCCTCGCCGCATCAGGGCAGGAAAGGCGCGTCTCGCCTACCAGTACCAGGCGCTCCCTGCCGCGCCTGGTGGTCACGCCGAAAGCCACCGCGTTGCCCTTGCGCATGCCGCTCACGCGCTCCGCGCAGCGCTCGACATCCTCGGGGAAAAGGTTGCGGCCACCGATGATCACCATATCCTTGATCCTTCCCACCAGATAAAGTTCTCCTCCGGCGAGGTAGCCCAGGTCTCCGGTATGCAGCCATCCGTCCCTGATCGAACGCGAGGTGGCGGCCTCGTCGCCCCAGTAACCACGCATCACGCAGGGACCGCCAACGCAGACCTCTCCCAGCTCCCTTTCCCCGGCTTCGCTGCCGTCCTCCTTGAACAGTCGCAGGGTCACGCCCTCCAGTGGTGTGCCCAGCGAGACCAGTGCCCGAGTCCCTTCGTCGCCGGGTTCGGCAGGTGTTGCGACGCCCCTGTCTTCCATTTGGCTCCTTGAGACATGGTCCAGGCGGTAGCGCCTGCCGGGCTGCGGGAAGGTCACCGCCAGGGTGGCCTCTGCGAGGCCGTACACGGGATAAGGGACCTCTGGCTTCAAACCGTACTCCGCGCCGACCTTGACGAAATTGTCCATGGCCTCCGGGTCGACCGGCTCCGCGCCGTTGAGGGCAAGGCGCAGCGAGGAGAGGTCGACATCGCCCGCGCCGCCCCCCTCCAGGACGCGGGTCGAGAGCGCATAGGAGAAATTGGGTCCTCCGGTGATGGTGGCACGGTGTTCGCTGAGCGCCCTCATCCACAGCGCAGGTTCAGAGATGAAGCTCTGGGGTGACATGAGGACCAGGGTGGTACTATAGCTCAGCGCCGTTATGAGGAACCCGATCAAGCCCATGTCGTGATAAAGGGGCATCCAGGAAACGACGCGATCGCGGTGGGTCACCCTGGCCCTGCTCGCGATGGACCTGGCGTTAGCCATTATATTGGCATGGGTGAGCACTACCCCTCGTGGCTCGCTGGTGGAACCCGAGGTAAATTGCACCAGGGCGATGTCCTCAGGTGCGGTGGGAGCAGGTGGTAGGCCGCCTCCGGAAGATAGATCCTCGCAGGCGATCATCTTCACTCCCATCCCCAGCTCGCCCACCATAGGCATGAGGGCCCCCGGAAGGGTTATCAACCTGGCCCCCACTTTTTCCAGCCGCCCGCGGCTCTGTTCGATAAAGGAGGCCGGATCCACTGCCCGCATGGGAAGGGGCAGAGGAACGGGCACTGCGCCCGCCGCCCAGCATCCCAGGAAGGTGATCACGGTGGCGGGTGTGGTCTGCGCTATGATTCCCACGCGGTCTCCAGGATCGATCCCTGCCCGCGCCAGCCCGCAGGCGGCCCTTTCCGCCGCTTCCTTTAGCTCAACGGGCGAAAAAACCCGTTCCTTTTCCTCCTCGATTATTATCAAACCCCGCTCCGAGCGGGATAAGCCCTTAAGGATGCTTTCCCAGACGTTTCTAGCGTTTTTCATGAACACACCTCCCTCTCCGACCGCTTCCGGTTCTCAGCGGATGCCCTCGTATATGCGGGTATCCTCACGCCCGTGACAACCATAAGCCGCATACCGGCGCGGCGAACGCCCTTGCTTTTCCCTCCCCGGGAACGGTACCCGTGCGAGCGCGCCAAGCACACATCCACTCCCTTCGCGAAGGGTGAAAGACGCAACACCCCTATTGGAAAAGCCTGCCTTGTATCCAACTGTAAAAGAACGGCTTTGCATCCTCCCGCAGCAGGGACTCCACCGCGCGAGCCCCCGCCTTGTATCCAACTGTATAAGAACGGCTTTGTATCCCCCCGAACCGCCGACCCTTCGGCCCGATCCGATAGGGATACGCCCTGTCCTTGCAGGCGTAAACACCCCGGGGCGCGTTTTGGTTACAGGATTCCTCTCCCGGGATGCGGGAAGAACGTCTCCAACCCGTTCCGCACCCCGCGCGGTTGCGCCTTTTCTTCCCTGGTTGTGGAAAGACCTCTGCGTTTCCCGCCAACCCCATGCTTTTTTCCGTCACGCGTAGCAAGAAGCCAGGGCTTCATGCCCGGAACAGGCAAAGCACGCTTTTCCCTCCGGCGGGGAAAAGAAGGGTCGCGGTCGTCTAGGGGGTGCGGCGACAGGGCTTTTCTCCCGCGTGGGAAGACGATGTCGGCGGGTATTGGAGAGGTGCCTCATCATGATCTCCTGCCACTAGGGATGGAAGGCGAGCCGTACGCCACGCTCCGGGAAAACCGGGTGAGCGATCCTTCCATACGCGTGCGGGGAGGAAGTCTATCCATAGAAGGGGACTCAACCCGTTCGATCCTCCCATGCACGCGCGGGAAGACAATAAGATGGTAATAATAACCAGAAAGAGCCATATTCCCCCGCGGGCGGGAGAAGAAAAAGGCTTATGTGGAGCCGTTATCCTGAGGTGGCGAAGCTGTTCTTGCGTGAGGGTATCGGGTACGGTAATCACGGTGTTTCCACGGCGTCAAGGACAGCGGCCGAATGCCATGGGCAATCGGCGAGGGCTGACCCTTGTGCCTACTTAGGCGGCAAAGCTGTTCTCGCACGAGGAGATCAGGAATGGCGAAGGCATCACGGTGTTTCCACGGCGTCAAGGACAGCGGCCGAATGCCTCGGGCGCTTGTCGAGACTCGGCGTTTCGCATGCTGAACCTTGTGGCTGTCCCTGAGGGTATCGGGTACGGTAATCACGGTGTTTCCACGGCGTCAAGGACAGCGGCCGAATGCCTCGGGCGCTTG
>JACVJG010000365.1 GCA_015711875.1 Candidatus Solincola jinzensis
GCGGGAGCATCACGGTCGGCTTTCCCTTGTGCACATTGACGCTTATCGCCTGGAGGGCCCGCTTGACCTTTGCGAGCTGGGGGTAGAGGAGTACCGTGAGGAGGACACGGCGCTGGTGGTCGAATGGGGTGACCGGGTCAAGGGTTTTTTCCGCCCCCCCTACCTGGAGGTGAGATTCGAGTACGGAGAGGATGAGACGAGAAGAAAGATTGTTTTCATACCCGAAAACGGCGATTGGGGGGAAAGGCTGACCGGCTTGATGCAGGCATACCGGGCGGAGCGGGATCCATGATAAGGGCAGGAAAGACCATAGGGAACGAAACGGTATCTGGCTGGGCGCGGGAGGAAAAAGAGGTGGACCTTGATGGATGGCTGGTTGCTGGCCTTTGATCTCTCGACCCCAAGAGGGGTGCTGGTGCTGGAGGGACCCGGTGGAACCTTCTGGCGCGAGATCGCAGGCCACGAGCGCACCGCCGGCCTCTTCGTGGAGGCAAGCGCCCTCTTGCGGGAGGCGGGGGTGGATAGAGAGGAGATCGCCCTTCTGGGCGTGGGCAGGGGCCCCGGGTCTTTTACCGGGGTGCGAGTGGCGGTGGCCGCGGCTAAAACCCTCGCGTTTTCCTTGCAGAGGCCGCTCGTGGCGCCGGAAAGCCTGGCGGTGAGGGCTGCTGGAACGGGCCTTTCCGCCGGCCTGGTGTTCGTGGTCCTGGATGCGCGCAGGAACGAGGTCTACTACGGGGCATACAGAATGGCGGGAGGTTGCCCGCAAGCCATTCTGGGTCCAGGTGCCGACGTGCCGGAAAGGGCGGCCGACAGGTTTGCCTCTTGCCGGGAGAAAGCGAATGGAGAGGCGATGATCACCGGCACCGGCGTTGACGCCTTTCCCCACGCCTGGCCGCCCGACCTCGCGGTGGTGGTGAGCGAGCCTCCGGGGGCGGAGGGATTGTCGCGCTTGTGCCGCTTGAAGGCGGAGCGCGGGGAGCTCGCGGACCCCTTCAAGCTGAAGCCGCTCTACGTCAGGCGCCCGGAGCTGGGACGGACTCGGGAGCAGGAGAGATGCGCCTGGTGATAGACGTTATGCGCGAGGAGGACCTGGCCGAGGTCATGGAACTGGAGAGAAAAGCCTTCGCGAGCCCCTGGACCAGGGACATGTACCTGCGGGAGCTGGAGAAAGAGGAGGGCTGTTACGTGACCGCCAGGTGCGATGGCGAGCTGGTTGGCTACGGTGGCACTCTTCTCATCCTGGACGAGGCGCATGTTATGACCCTGGCGGTGAGGGAGGATTGCCGTCGCCGGGGCGTCGGCGCAAGGTTGCTGCTGGAGTTGGTGCGCCGCTCGCAGGAAAAAGGGGCGCGCTTTCTGACCCTGGAGGTCAGAAAATCAAACCTTGCCGCCATCGAGCTCTACAGTCGCTTCGGGTTCCAGGTAATGGGAGAGCGCAAGCACTACTACCTGGACAACCTGGAAAACGCCCTTATCATGTGGACTGACGACATAACCACGCCCGAATACCGCAGCTTGCTCGATGGGCTGTGGAGACGATACGGAAACGCGTGGGAAAGCCGAGGCTCGTGACGGGAGGGAACGGGTATGGGTAAGGGTAAGGGCGGGGAGGGCCTTGTCCTGGGCATAGAGACCTCCTGTGACGAGACATCGACTGCGGTGGTGAGGAGCGGGAGGGATATCCTGTCCCTGGTCATATCGTCCCAGGCTGACCTGCACCGCCACTTTGGGGGGGTGGTGCCCGAGCTCGCGAGCAGGGCGCATCTGGAGGCCCTGCTTCCCGCTCTGCAGCAGGCGCTGGATAGCGCGCATGCAGAGCTGCGCGATCTGGAAGCGGTGGCGGTGACGCGCGGGCCGGGACTTATAGGGGCGCTGCTGGTGGGACTGACCACCGCCAAGGCATTGGCCTTCTCGCTCGATATCCCCCTCATCGCTGTCAACCATCTGGAGGCACACATCTACGCCAACTTCCTCCATTTCCCGGGGCTGGAGCCTCCCCTTCTGGCCTTCCTCGCTTCCGGGGGACACACCCTGCTGGTGCACGTGCCCGCGCACCGGCGTTACGAGGTGTTGGGCGAGACGCTTGACGACGCGGCGGGGGAGGCGTACGACAAGGTGGCCAGGTATCTGGGGCTCGGATACCCGGGGGGTCCGGAAATAGACCGCTTGTCGCGCGAGGGTGACCCGGAGGCGGTGCGCTTCCCGCGCGCCCTGATGCGTGACCCCGGCTACGACTTCTCGCTCTCGGGGCTGAAGACGGCGGTCATAAACCACGTAAGAAAGATGAGGGAGAGCGGCGAGGAGATAAGGACTGCCGACATCGCCGCCTCCTTCCAGGCGGCGGTGGTGGATGTGCAGGTGCACAAGATAACCCGCGCGGCGCTGGATAAAGGAGTGGAGAGGGTAGCGCTGGCGGGGGGAGTGGCCGCCAACCGCAGCTTGCGCGAGAAGCTGGAAGCGGCCCTCGATGGGCTTGGGATAAGGCTTTTTTATCCTCCCATGAGCCTTTGCGTGGACAACGCGGCCATGATCGCCGCCCTGGGGTGGAGGATGCTGCAGGAAGGCGACGTTTCCTCCCTGGAGGTGGATGCCTCCGCGAGCCTCCCTCTTGCCTAAGGCCGGATGATCAAAAACCCCCTTGATTTTTCGATTCGTGTGCCTTATCCTTCATTTAGCACTCTTATGTTATGAGTGCTAACAGCCTAAGGGTAAGAGTGATAACACTCTGGCACGAAGAGTGCCAGGTGGACATATGCGGGAAGAAAGCAGGAAGAGGAAAGAGAGGAATGGAGGGATGTGTAGATGAAACTGAGGCCTCTGGGTGATCGGGTGATCGTGAAGCCGGGCGAGGGCGAGGAGAAGACCCCGTCCGGACTGGTCATACCCGACACCGCCAAGGAAAAGCCCCAGGAGGGGACGGTGATCGCCGTGGGTCCCGGCCGTTGGGAGGACGGCAAGTACGTTCCCCTGGAGGTCAAGGAAGGGGACACCATCATCTACTCCAAATACGGCGGGACCGAGGTGAAGATCGGAGGAGAGGAACACCTCATCCTCAGCGAGCGCGACATTCTCGCCGTGGTCGAAAAAGAGGAAAAGAAGAAGAAGTAAGGGTTCTTGAGAGGAACCTTGAAGGAGGAGAAGAGGGAAAATGGCCAAGGAGATAATGTACGACGAGGAAGCGCGACGCTTGCTCGAGGAGGGCGTGAACAAGCTCGCCAATACGGTAAAGGTGACCCTGGGTCCCAAGGGCCGCAACGTG
The DNA here is from genome assembly GCA_015711875.1 of Candidatus Solincola jinzensis. Next base: position 3,260 of record JACVJG010000365.1, read on the forward strand.
GTCCTGGAGAAGAAGTTCGGGGCTCCCGTGATCACTAACGACGGCGTGACCATCGCCCGCGAGATCGAGGTCGAGGACGTGTGGGAGAACTGCGGCGTGCAGCTCGCCAAGGAGGTCGCCACCAAGACCAACGACGTGGCGGGTGACGGCACCACCACCGCCACGGTGCTCGCCCAGGCCATCGTGCGCGAGGGACTTCGCAACGTGGCCGCCGGCGCCAACCCCATGGCCCTGAAGCGCGGCATCGACAAGGCCGTGGACATGGTGGTCAAGGAGATAAAGAAGATGGCCAAGGAGGTGGAGACCAAGGAGGAGATCTCCCGCGTGGCCGCCATCTCCGCCGATTCCGACGAAGTGGGCGAGATCATCGCCGACGCCATGGACAAGGTGGGCAAGGACGGCGTGATCACCGTCGAGGAGAGCCAGACCTTCGGCATGAGCTTCGAGGTCGTGGAGGGCATGCAGTTCGACAAGGGATACCTCTCCCCCTACATGGTGACCGACCCGGAGCGCATGGAGGCGGTGCTCGACGACCCCTACATCCTCATCGCCAACCAGAAGATCAGCGCCATCGCCGATCTCCTG
>JACVJG010000366.1 GCA_015711875.1 Candidatus Solincola jinzensis
TGGAAGGCCTGGTACGACCTGCGCCGCGAGGGGCGAGATGTCGATCTCATGGCGGAGGTGGGTTTTTTCGGTTACGCGCCCCGTCCCGGTGACCCGTTTATCTTCAACTTCCGCAACATACCCACCTGCACCATGTTGACGGACATAATCACGGTGCTCGGATCCATGGTGGGAGCCCGCAGCAACCGCGCTATCGGCGCCCTGGGGGCGGGACAGGTGGATGTACACGGCAACATCAACTCCACCAAGGTCCCCGAGTACGGTCTCTTCCTGGTGGGTTCGGGCGGCGCCTGCGACGTGGCCCTGGGGGCGCGTGAGGTGCTGGTAACGGTGAGCCAGGACAAGCTGCGCACCCCGGAGCGCGTTTCCTACATCACCGCCCCCGGCGAGAGGGTGCGCACGCTGGTGACCACCATGGGGGTGTTCGAGAAGCCCCCTGGAGAGGAGGATTTTCACCTCACGGCGTACTTCCCGGGGATCGCCTCCACGGAGCGAGAGGCGGTGGAGGCCATAGCCGCCGCCTGCGGTTGGAGACTGCGCGTGGCGCGAGTCCTGCGCAGGGTGGACGAGCCTGCCCTGGATGAGCTGTACGACGTAAGGATCTTCGACCCCCGCCGCTTCTTCCTCGGAGAGCAGGCCTGAGAGGGTTCGCCGTATCGACTTTCCGGGCGACCGAGAATCAAGATCTCGCATGGGCGGAGCGTGCATTTGTCCGTCACGATGATGCCAAAAGCTGGTATATTCGCGTCGCTTTTTATTGTCGGTCAGACTGTCGCGGCTCGTGTGGCTACCCTGCGGGCACTCACTGGAGCACATTTAGCCGATGGATCGAGTGCTTATCAAAGTGAATACTGTGCTTACTCACGGGAGAACAAGGAGCTTGCGGGAGAATAAGAAAGAAGCTCCTGGAAAAACGGGGAGCCAGCTCCTGGCAGTGCCGGAGACCTCTAGACATAAACATAAGGATACAGCGCATCAAGCCATGACTGCACTTGTTCAAACACTTTTTCCATAAAGTGCAGTGCCGAGCCTGCGTATCGCCTCATGGCGCGGGTGCGCTTTCACCCTCGAGGCCCAGGCTCGTCCTGGAACGCGCTTCGGCGCGGGTAGAGATGCACTCCTGACCGCCTCGTCTATCAGCCGCCACCGATGGGTGTGAGGTTTACGTTGATGTTCTCCATCAGCTCCGCCACCGTCACTTTGTCGGCGTCGATGCCGTTGGTCTTTATGTAGCGCGTGAGCAGATAGAGCATGAACTCGATCTCAGGAGTCTCCATGACGCCCCCTTTCCATGCACAGACCTCCTGACATACCGTATCCCCAAGTTATATTTTTTCCCCGCTGGTCACCCGGTAAACCAAGAGGTCTGCCCTTTACGCGTCATCTCCTGACCAGGGCGAAGATGCGCGTGGCGATATCCAGTATCTCCTCCGCCGCCTCCACCCTGCCGCGCCATCGCTCGGGGATGGAGAGAAGGCCGTTGAAAGCGCCGCTGATCGCCCCCGCTATGGCTCCGACGGTGTCCGCGTCCATGCCTCCGCCGACCGCCAGGGAAAGGGTCTCCTCGAAATCCCCGGGCGTGCGCAGAAAGGAGAAAAAGGAGCTGGCCACGGTCTCCACCACGTAACCCCCCGTGCCCAGGCGCGCCAGCGCCTCACCCCCGTCCATTCCCTGCTCGAGGAAACGGCCGGCCATCTCCAATCTCTCCGCCACTTTCGACGGCCCGATGAAGTCGATGGTGTCCGCGATAAGGTGAGAGGGCTCGAGGTCTCCACGCGCCGCCCTGGCGACGGCGAAGGCCACGGCGAGGCTGCCCGCCGTGGCCTCCGGGTTGTCGTGGGTGATGCGCGCGGAGGCCTCGACGTCTGAGCGCAGTCTCTCTAGATCGAGGCAGTCGAACAACCCCAGGGGAGCGATGCGCATGGCGGCGCCGTTTCCCGCCGCCAGCTCTCCCTTCATGCCGCTTTCAGACGCCGGCACGCCAGCCCGCAGCCGCTGCATGGCATCGTAGGTGGCGCCGCCGATGCCCCTCCAGTCCCTGGATTCGTACCAGGCGAGGAACTCGCGCGCGGTGTCCTGGAGATCGAAACAGCCTTTGGCGGCGAGGCTGCGAGCCTGGCACAGCATCATCTTGGTGTCATCCGTCCATTGACCCGCTTCCAGCATCCTCCAGGGCGCGGCCAGGAACTCCTTTACCCGCCCGAAACGTTTCCTTATCTCCGACGGGCGCATGCCCTCGAGGGGCATACCAAGGGCGTCACCCACCGCGAGGCCGAGCATACAACCCTGAAACCTCTCGAGCGTCGGACCGCTGTTTCCCGACATGGTCATCACTCCCCCGGCAGCGGACGTTCCCGCGTGCTGGGGTGTGGGCGAAAAGATCCCTCGCTCCCCACCGCGGTTTCGTGTCCGCTTCTCGCTGTCTTCTCCATATTAGGTTAATATATTCGGGGGTTTACGGCACGACTGGCGGAGGAGGTCCGTTATGCTTGGACCGCTGGAGCTCGGCACCACCATAGGTGATGACGTCAATCCCGGCAGGAGGCAGGTGCGCCTGTTCGACCTGCAGGGGGATCATTACGAGCTCGGCTATCAGCAAGGTCTGCAGATGGGCGAGGCGATCAGGCACCTGCTCTCCAGGCTGGCGGAGATCGAGGCCCTGCAGGTGGAGAAGCCCCCCCTTCTACCGTTGAAGGCCTACATCAACCTGGCGGCGAAACGGGCGGTGGGGGAGATGTTGAACGACCTCTCGGAATACTACCCCAACCAGAAGGACCGCATGGAGGGCATCGCCAGGGGCGCGGACGTGGATATATCCTACCTCTTTCTGGCCTTGGCGGCGGAGCTGGCCCTGGCGCGGATAAACTACCGCCTCGGCGCGTGCACCGCGGCGGGGGTGAACGCGGAGCGGAGCGCCCTGGGTGAGCCCATGCTGATAAAGAACTTCGATTACCCGGAGTTTTTCCAGCCGTACTACGCCACGCGTCTTTGTTCTTCCCCCTCCGTGGCCTCCACCCTCAGCGTGACGGTGGCCCCTATGGCGGGATGCCACGACGGTATGAACGAGCACGGCTTATGCATAAGCTATAACTACGGGCACGGTACCGATATGCCGAAGGTGAACGTTCCCGTATCCGTGCTGGTGCAGGAGGCACTGGAAAAATGCTCCACGACACGAGAGGCGGTCGATTTCCTCAGCGAGGGCAAACGCTCCGGGGGAGCCATCCTGCTGGTCGCCGACGCCTCGGGGGACATGGCGACGGTGGAGCTTTCATCTAACTTCAGCGGCGTCAGGGAGCCGGTTGACGGGTTGCTCGTAAACGCCAACCACTACCTCTGTCGCGACATGACCTCCTATGACATCCCACGCAACGCCTATTACACCAACAAGAACGTGCGGGCTTTGCGCGGCGTGCGCGTGCATGAATCAAGCGAGTTGAGGCAGGAAAGGGCGGAGCTGCTGCTCGGGGCGCTGGATACGGTGAGCATGCGAGAGCTTCTGGACGTCTTCTGCGACCACGGCGAGAGCGGAAGGGGAGATGACAACACCATATGCCGGCACGGGCCCTACTTCACCACCACCTGCTCCCTCATCATGCTGCCCGCCAAGAGGCGCATGCTGGTGACTTACGGCCACCCCTGCGAGTCGGTGTTCACCGATTTCCTGAACCCTTTCCATCCCGGGGAGGAAGCCGGGACATAGCGAGAAGGCCATGCCCCAGGACATGGCAGAAAGCGCGCTGGTCACTACCGCTCACGGCTGAGCATGGCGGAGGAGGTAAGGGCGCGGGGTTACAAGCCCATGTCACAG
>JACVJG010000367.1 GCA_015711875.1 Candidatus Solincola jinzensis
TCCCTCCCAGAAAGTCGCGGTAATCGCTTTCCGGGATCGCCACGTCCTCCATCTCTCCGCTGGAGAGGTCCACCTTCAAAACCTTGCCCCAGTTCCCTCCCATCATGATGATCTCCCCTCTCTTCCTCAGCTTGACGCCAGGGCAGACTTGCTCGCGAAAAGTCCCTCAAGCCCTGCATGGTCTCCCCACCTGGCTATCCAGGCCAAGGGCGGCCCTTATCCTGACCGGGTCGCGGTCCCGGAGAGCCGCCACGATATCTTTATAAGCTTCGCCGGCAGGCTCTCCCAGGCCGCTCAGTTCCTTGATAGTCCCGGTGTGGTGGTCAAAATCGTATAGCCCTAAACGGATCTTGAACGAGCCCCACTCGTAGTTGTCGACCAGGGTCCAGTAGAAATAGCCCATGATGGGCAGCCCGAGCGCGACCGCCCGCATGGTCTCCCCGATGCTGTAACGGAGGAACTCGAGGCGCCCCTGCCCGTCCGGCCGGGGTTCAGCGATCCCTTCCTTTTCCTGGTAATGTCCTATACCGGTTTCAATAATATATATGGGGAGGCTGTCCGGGTTTAGGGCGGCATGCGCCTCCAGCACGCCGCGGAACTGCTCCGGCTCGATAGTGTATTCCCACCATTCGGGCATGATGGCCACTCTGCGCAACTTGACCATGCGCATATCGGGCAACTTGAGTTCGGGGACCCCGATGAAGGGGTCATAGATGTCCAGACCCAGGCAGTCCAGCTTGCGCGGGCGCTCCGACGCGTATATCGCATCGAGGGCCGCCGTCATGCGCAAGGGGTCGAAGGCGCGCCCCAGCAGCGTGCGCATGGCCTTGAAAACTGCCATCTGCGCCGGCCTGCCTTCCCATCTCCACGCGGCGATAGCCTCTATATCCGCGTCCCATTTCCGCTTGCGCTCGGCGAAGTACTCCGGGAGGCCCGAGCGCTCGACGCCCAGAGAGCGCGCCCGCATGAGGTCGTATAAAGCGCGGTCGCTCTCGTAGAAGGAGTTGCACGCGGTGTTGAAGGTGACCGTCGGCTTGCCCCACCCGTTCTCCTCGTGTATGTCATGAATACGGTCGTAGAGGAGGACGTGAGCGAGCATGAGGTTGTCTCGCCACGCGCGGACGGATGCCAGGGCGCCTAACCCCTTGGGATGTCCCAAGGGGGTGAGGCCCGCGAGCGAGTAGATATTCGGCTCGTTCATGGTTATCCAGAAGTTGACCGGCCTGCCGGTCCTCTCCACCACTCTCCGGTTGACCTCCTCCACCGCGTGGGCCGCCCAATCGACGAAAAAGCAAGCCATGCCCTGGCTAAGCCAGAAATATTCCCCGCACCAGGCTGGAAGCATGAAGTGGAAGAGGGTCACGACCGGCTCCATGCCCGCCTCGATGGCCATGGAGACGATCTCGGCGTAACGGTCCACGGTCGCCATGTCCCACGCGGGTGGAGCGGTAGGCCGCTCGACAAACGTGGGCTGAACCCGCGCCCATTCTATTCCCATACGGAAAGCGTTCAGTCCCAGGGACCTCGCGAGGCCGATGTGCATCTCCGGCTTGTCCCAGAAGCGGGCCGCGCCGCCCGACCTCTCTATTCTCCCCTCGCGCTCCCAGGCAGACCAGCCGTTCCTGGGCTCTCCCTCCCCGTTGTATCCGCCCTCCGTCTGGTAGGCGCTGTTGCTCACCCCGAAGAGAAAACCCTCGGGCAAGGCGACGCCCGCATAGTCAAGGTCCGGCGCCCGCCTCTCCCTCGAGTGCCCTGCCATCCCAACCTCCTTAATGTCTTTAATGTCCTCTCGTCCCCGCGATCATGCTCCCATGAGGGGCGGCATCCGCCGCCATGCCACAATGCGGGAATGGTACGTCGCCTCATGACATACGCAAGCCTGGGAACGCCTGTCCGCATTAGACCTGCCCGCCTCGTGCAGTAAGCCGACGAACAGGTTCGATAACGCCCCCCGATCCCTATTCCCTGCCCTCCCGCTCCGGAACAGGACTCGTGGGGCTTGCCCTGTAACCCGCGAGCGAGAGCAATCCCATGGCCAATCCGAGCAAGAGCATCGTCGCGCCCGCCCCCCGCCCGCAAGGGTCGGGTGGCGGGGAGGGCGGCGCGTTGACGGTGAAAGACCCTGCCAGCCTGCCTTCCGCCCCGTCCGGGTTCCTGACCACGACGTCATAGGCTCCCGCCGCGGCCGCGTTCAGATCGAAGCGGCAGGTGATCCTCACGGGCGAGACCACCACCACATCAGTGGCGTTGATAACCGTGCCGCTCCTCTCCAGCCTTACCGAGGCGCCGGCGGTGAAGTTTGACCCGGCAAGGTCAGTGATATCCACCACCGTATTCGCGGTCCCGGAAGCAGGCGTGATGGAAGTCACCACCGGTGTAGCGGGCGGAGGCGGAGGAGGCGGTGTCTCGCCCGGTACCATCGTCTCGGGAACGATATTCCACCCGCGCAGCATGACCTTCGGGCTCTCCCCGTCCAGCAACGCCGTGGAAAAGCTTATGGTCACTCGTTTCGATTCTCCGGGAAGCAGGGAGATGAAATTATCGCTGAAGTAGGCAGGCAGAACCCTACCTCCGGAGGAGGCCCTTCTCACCCGGAGTTCCGACATGAGAGCGAGCGTGCTTGAAGTGTTCTTGAGGTCGACCTCCAGCACGGTGTCGCCCACGGAGGTCGCTTTGCTCGCTGACATCTCCAAGTCCACCTGGGCCAGGCTGTTCAAACCCTTGAGGTCGTGATTGGCCGCCGACCACCAGTAGAAGTTTTCGCTCAGGACTTCAGCCCCTTTCGTGAGCCTCAGCTTGATGAAGTAGACGCTGGAAAGCCCGGAGGGGTTGGAGATGTTGAAGGCGTCGACGGTCTTTGACTTGGGCACGTCGAGGGTGGCGGAGTTGACGTACTTGAGCGACCCGTCCAGGTCGTAGATCCTGGCCTCCGCGGTCACGCCGCTGAGCGGCTGGTGGGTGTCGTTGGCCACCAGCACCCGGTTGCGGTAGCTGTCCCAGAAGACGTGCACGGGCTCGCAGGCCTTTTTGGCGCCGTAATACGTCGCCAGCGATTCCCAGTAGTAATCATATTGCTGCCAGATAAGGGAAGGCCACGGATTGGAGGTGTTCCACACCAGGACGCCGACGGCTCCGCCCTGGTCCCAGAGATGCGCCTTCCAGGCCTCGAACACCGCTTTTGCCTGCTCGTAATTCAGGATCTTGGCTTTCCTCTCGAACTCATCCAGATTAGTGTAGCTGCCCAAGGCGCTGGCGACGTCCCTCTCAAAGCCGTCGCAGTCAGCGATGCTGGGGTAGTTCCAGTCGTGCATGCCCCAGGCGTCGGTGATGGGCCAGAGATCGCCTGGTTTCAGCATCTCCCTCGCGGAATCGGCGTCGAAACACCCGGAGAGTCCGATCTCGGAATGCAGGTCGTAGAACTTGTTCTTCTCGAAGGTGCCCACGGTGCCCGAACTGGCCTCGTTGAACAGCCAGTCCGGCCAGCGATGGTCCCAGGGCCCGAACCCGCTCACCGGCGGATGGGCGGAATGCGGGATGTAGAACCTGGTGCCGTCCAGCGCGCTGCATGCCTGCGGTATCTGGGTGTCGAGCGGAGGCGGGGGGTCGACCTCGTTCCTGGCGCAATACAGCAGCAGGGCGGGGCTGTTGCGCACGCGCTTGATGTAGTCCCTGACGTTATCCATGAACAGCGCGCTGTCCGCGGGATCAGGCCCGCCCCAGGATGACATCCAGAAGTCGTTCCAGATCATGATGCCGTATTTGTCGGCCATGTCGAACATCT